>JASHZA010000125.1 GCA_030042765.1 Candidatus Binataceae bacterium
CGAGTGCTCGCGTTGGTGCGGCCGCCGGTGGGCGGGGTGAGATCGGGGTTGCGCGAAGCCGAGCGGCGAGTCGCGCCGCGATCGCCGGCGCTGTCGGCGGCGCTCGACCTCGCATGGAGCCGTGGAGCAGTGATCACTCCGCAAGCGGTATGGAGCAGCGACCCGGTGGCGGATATCCTGCGCACCGCCAGCGAGCCGCATATCGGATGGATCCTGCTGGGACCGCATCGGGCGGTGTTCGGGCGCGATTTCCGAGGCGGCGTGGTGCGCGAGGTGATGGACAAGGCGCGCGAACTGGCGGTCAAGATCGGGGTGGTGATACAGGGCGGCGACAGTCCCATCGACCGGGTCTTCGCGATCGCGGACGACAGTTCGGACGGGCGGGCGGCGATCGAACTGGGGGCGCGGATCGCGCAGCAGAGGGATTGCGGCCTTCACGCGCTGCTGGTGGTGAAGGGCGAGGGCGAGACGCCGGCCCAAATGACCCGCACGTTGGGCGAGGCGGCGAAACTGGTCGGGCGCCGGCTGCATACCGATACGATCGAGAAGCTCGATCTGAATCAGATTGCGAGCTGGACCGAAGGCGGACTGGTGACGGTCGGGGCAAAGCTCGCGGATCTCGTCGAGTTGCCGCGCAGCCTGGCCGGAGGCGGACGATCCCTGGTGCTGGCGCAGGGCGCGACGGTGGAAGCGGCCGCGGCGGAAGCGTCGAATGCGGCGCGGGTCACGGGGTCGTGAGGCGCGGGGTCGCGTCTTGACGGCGGACCGGCGAATGAACGCGCTTTTCACGGGCTATTCTCTCTTGCCCAATAACCTTTGAACCACGGCTTACACTTCAGGACTGTCTATCTCTCCTGGCAGGCAGTCAGACAAAATCGAGGCACATGCTCTCCTTCGGTCAAGCGATTATTCTGGGAATTCTGCAGGGTATTTCAGAGCTGTTTCCGATTTCCAGCCTCGGCCACAGCATCATTTTGCCGGGACTGCTGGGTTGGTCGATCAATCGGAATGCGAACGCTTTTCTCACTTTCCTGGTTGCTACTCACTTTGCAACGGCGATCGTTCTTTTCTTTTTCTACTGGAACGACTGGGTGCGAATTATCACCGGCACCCTGAGATCGATCTTGCGGAGAAGCGTGGCGGAGGATCCCGACGCGATGCTGGGGTGGCTGCTGGTGATTGGCACCATTCCGGCCGGGATGATCGGAATTCTATTTCAAAAGCGCCTGCAGGAGCTTTTCATTTCGCCCTCATACGTCGCTTCCTTCCTCGCGTTGAACGGAGTGCTGCTTTACGTCGCGGAACTCCTGCGAACATCGGCGAAGCTCCCGGACAGCGTTGGCGACGCCGACCAGCGCATCGCCGCCGAGGTTTCGTGGTGGCAGTCGGCGCGAGTCGGCATCATGCAGGTTCTCGCGCTGATCCCCGGATTCTCACGGACGGGATCGACGATTGCGGGGGGACTCGTGGTCGGATTGGCGCACGAGGATGCACTGCGATTTTCTTTCCTGTTGGCAACTCCGATAATCGGGGCGGCTGCCGCGCTCAAACTGCCGGCGCTGTTCGTATCGAAGGATAAGGCGGCGATCGAAGCGGCATTGATCGGCGCCGCCTGCGCCGCAATCGCCGCATATTTTTCGGTGAGATTCCTGACCAGGTATTTCAAGACGAGAACGCTCACGCCCTTCGCGATATATTGCCTGCTCGCCGGTATCGTGAGCTTGACGCTCATGCACCGGTAAGGCGGCAGGTGGCGCGCACGGCGTTCGGCCGCCCCAACGGACCGCGGGCGATCGGAGTCGAACCGACAACATCCAGCTTGAGAATCCGCCGAAGACTCAATCGGGCTGACCGTGGTGCGCGAGAATCCGCTTCAATGAGGAATACGCCGACCGCCTGTTGTCGGCGATGAGTTACCAATTCGGCGGCCACCTGGAAAAAGCAAACCCTGGAGGACGTTGATGCCAACCTTTCAATCTGACGCGCTGGTTTTTTTCGGCGCCACCGGCGATCTCGCCTACAAGCAGATTTTCCCGTCCATCCAGGGCCTGATCCGCGATGAAGGCCTGAGCATACCGATCATCGGCGTGGCCAAATCGGGCTGGTCGCTCGACCAGCTTCGTGCTCGCGCGAAGGACAGCCTGGAGAAGCATGGGGGCATTGATCAGAACGCATTCAAGAAGCTGACCGAACTCCTGCGGTATGTAGACGGTGATTACGCCGACGCCACCACGTTCACCAACATCCGCAAGGAGCTGGGTTCCGCCAAACAACCGACGCATTACCTGGCTATCCCTCCCATTTTGTTTGGTACCGTGGCGAAAGGGTTGGCGCGATCGGGATGCGGCGACAATGCCCGAGTGGTGGTTGAGAAGCCGTTTGGTCACGACCTCGCGTCCGCACGGGAATTGAATCGGACTTTGCACCAGTACTTTCCGGAGGACAGGATCTTTCGCATCGATCATTACCTCGGCAAGGAACCTGTGCAGAATATCCTGTATACGCGGTTCGCAAATCCGATATTCGAGCCGATCTGGAACCGCAATTACGTCCGCAGCATCCAAATCACGATGGCGGAGAAATTCGGCGTGCAGGATCGCGGGCGCTTTTACGACGAAACCGGGGCATTGCGCGACGTTGTTCAGAATCACATGCTGCAGGTGCTTTCAAACCTCGCGATGGATCCGCCCACCGGTGAAGACCACGAAGCGGTGCGCGATGAGAAAGCCGGTCTGCTGAAGGCCATTCATTCCCTCACGCCCGATTGTGTGGTCCGCGGACAGTACAACGGCTATCGTTCCGTGCCGGGCGTCGCCGCGGATTCCACAGTTGAGACCTTCATTGCCGTCAAGCTCTTTATCGATACCTGGCGGTGGGCGGACGTGCCGATTTTCATCCGAGCCGGAAAGGAGTTGCCGGTTACCGCCACCGAGATCGTGGTCGAGTTCAAGCGTCCGCCGCGCGAGACCTTCGGAGAACTTGTGCCCGGGACATCCGCACGTATGCGGCTTCGCGTTAGCCCCGACATCAGTATCGCGCTGGGTGTACGCGTCAAGGTGCCGGGCGAGCGGATGGTGGGCAGTGACGTCGAGCTCATGCTGCAACGCCAGGCCGCGGCAGACGAACCTCCGTATCAAAGGTTGTTGGGCGATGCGATGCGTGGAATCGGTGAGCTCTTCGCGCGCCAGGATTCGGTCGAAGCACAGTGGCGCATTGTCGAACCGATCCTGGGCAACGTTACTCCGGTTTACACTTATCAGCCGGGTACCTGGGGACCTGATGAAGCCCAGCAACTAATCGGCACCTATGGGCCTTGGGTAGACCCCCAGGTGTTGCGAGAAAAATGATCGATGCAGCCGAGAAGAGTTAAGTTTGTTTTTCGACGTTGATAGCACCCTGATCAACAACGACCGTATTCAGGCTGAACTTGAGTACGCATATGGACAGGGAGTACGGTCGGGCGACAAGATCCTCGCGGAGTATTCCGCCGCCGATATAAGCCTTTCTCATATCGGCGATTTTCTGAATGACAAACAGTTTGCCTTTCTCGGGGTATAGAAGCCCAGGAGCTCGAAATGAAAGCGACGCAGCAACTCAACGAACTCGGACAAAGTCTGTGGCTGGACAACATTACCCGGGACCTGCTTGATACGGGCACCCTCCAACGCTACATCACCGAACTCTCGGTCACCGGGCTTACCTCCAATCCGACTATCTTCGATCACGCGATCACCCACGGCTCGTCCTACGACGCGGAAGTTCGCCGGCTTGTGGGGGCCGGCTCTTCAGGCGAAGCGCTGTTCTTCGAACTCGCAGTGCAGGATCTCTCCCGGGCGGCCGATCTTTTCGCTTCAATCCACGAGCGCACCGCAACTGTCGACGGCTGGGTCTCCCTGGAGGTTTCGCCGCTGCTGGCCTATGACACAAAAGCGACGGTGGATGAGGCAAAGAACCTGCACAAAAAAGCCAACCGCCGCAATTTGTTCATAAAGATTCCGGGCACGAAAGAGGGGTCCCCGGCAGTTGAGGAAGCGATCTTCTCGGGCGTTCCGGTAAACGTCACGCTGCTTTTTACCCGGGAGCATTACATCGCCGCCGCGGACGCTTATATGCGAGGTCTGGAAAGGCGGATCGCTGCGCAGCTCAGCCCCGACGTACGCTCGGTCGCCTCCCTCTTCATCAGCCGTTGGGACAAGGCGACGATGGACAAGGTGCCCGCAAGGGACCGCGATCGGCTCGGGGTCGCCATCGGTCAGCAGGCTTACAAGGCATACTGCGACGTGCTCGCGTCGGATCGCTGGCAGCGGCTGGCCAACAAAGGGGCGCGCCCGCAGCGGTTGCTCTTCGCCAGCACCGGCACCAAGGATCCGAGAGCTTCCGATGTCCTTTATATAGGCGGGCTGGCCGCGCCCAACACCGTGAACACCATGCCCGAGGAAACTTTGTTGGCGTTCGCCGAGCATGGCCGGGTAGGCGGAGCGATCCCGCGCGACGGCGCGGATTGCGAGCAGGTGCTCGCCGAGTTTGGCCGGGTAGGGATCGATGTGGCGAAGCTCGGGACCGATCTGCAAACCGAAGGCGCCAAGTCGTTCGTGGATTCCTGGCAGGACCTGTTGAAGACGATCGCAGCCAAAAGCAAAGCGTTGAAGTAATCAGTTCGGAGGATCGATCAATGGCTGAAGCACTGCGGCTCACGGAAACGCCCGCCTGGCGGGCCCTGCAAGGGCATTACGAAAAGATCAAGGATGTGCATCTGCGGCAATTGTTCGCCGATGATCCGAAGCGCGGCGAACGTCTGACTGCTGAAGGTGCGGGTTTGTACCTAGACTATTCCAAGAACCGCATTACCGACGAAACCATCCGCTTGCTCATACAACTCGCCGCGGAACGCGGGGTCGCTCAGCGGCGGGACGCGATGTTCGCGGGCGAAAAGATCAACTCAACGGAAAAGCGGGCGGTGCTTCACGTCGCCTTACGCGCGCCGCAGGGGACGCAAATCAAGGTTGACGGCGTCGACGTGGTGCCCGAAGTGCACGCTGTGTTGCAAAAAATGGCGGCCTTCTCCGATCGGGTGCTGACCGGGCAATGGAATGGCCACACCGGTAAACGCATCAAAAACGTCATCAATGTCGGGATCGGGGGTTCCTATCTTGGCCCCGAAATGGCTTATGCGGCGCTGCGCACGTTCAGCGACCCCGCGATGAACTTTCGGTTCGTGGCGAATATCGATGGCGCCGCCTTCGTCGAGGCGACCGCCGATCTCGATCCCGCCGAGACGCTTTTCATCCTCTCCTCCAAAACGTTCACCACGCTTGAAACAATGACCAATGCGGCCACGGCCCGCAAATGGATTGTGTCGGCGCTCAAGAGCGACGCCGCGGTGGCGAAACACTTCGTGGCCGTTTCGACCAACGCGGCCGAGGTGGCCAAGTTCGGAATCGACACTGCCAACATGTTCGGCTTTTGGGACTGGGTGGGCGGCCGCTATTCAATGGACTCGGCGATCGGCCTATCGACCATGATCGCGATCGGACCAAAGAATTTCGAAAAGATGTTAGCCGGCTTCCGCGCCATGGACGAACATTTCCGCATCGCTCCGCCGGAGCGCAATCTGCCGATGCTGATGGGTCTGTTAAGCATCTGGTATAACAACTTCTTCGGCGCGCAGACCGTGGGTATCATGCCGTACGCGAACCGCTTGCGGCGTTTTCCCGCTTACCTCCAGCAACTGCAAATGGAGAGCAATGGTAAGCATGTGGATCTGGAAGGACGTCCGGTAACTTATCAGACCGGGCCGATCATCTGGGGCGAGCCGGGCACCGACGGACAACATTCCTTCTATCAACTAATCCATCAGGGAACGAAGCTGATCCCCTGCGATTTGATCGGCTTTTGCCAACCGCTCAGCGAATTCGCCGGGCATCATGATCTCCTGATGTCAAACGTGTTCGCACAGGCCGAGGCACTGGCCTTCGGCAAGGCCGCCGCCGAACTTAAAGAAGAAGGTTCCCCCGATTTCCAGATCCCGTTTCGCGTCTGCGAGGGCAACCGGCCAACCAATGTAATCCTGGCCGAGTCGCTGACGCCCAAGGCGTTGGGTACTCTTGTCGCGCTTTATGAACACAGCGTCTTCACCCAAGGCGCGGTGTGGAATATCGACTCCTTCGACCAATGGGGCGTCGAACTCGGAAAAATCCTTGCCAGGCGAATCATTCCCGAACTGGAAAGCCGCACGGAGACTGAGCTTAATCACGATAGTTCCACCAACGCCCTGATTCGGCGCTATCGAAATTCACGCGGACGCAAAGTTCTCGAGAATAGCTGAAGAATTCGGGCTGGGGCGTTCGGCGGCATGCTTTCTGGATTCAATGGCGACGATGCAGCTGTCTGCGATGGGTTACGGACTGCATTAGGAATACGAGATGTTCAAGCGGTCTAAACTCGCAGGGCCCCTTGGGAGAGGATGGAGCGGGCGACCGAGGTCGAACCGGCGACGTCCAGCTTGGGAAGGGCGCCGACGAGGGTGAGCCAGGGAAGCCCGAGGATGAAAATCCTTGAGCTACGCGGCTTTTCTAATTTTCGACTTCCCGCCTCTACCCCCGAATTTCGCCACTCTCCCGGCAAGTTTGACAGAAAATTGCCAGAAAGTCTTCGGCGCCCGACGTCCAGCTTCGTGGGTTGTACGTCATTCGCCCATTTTACGCTCGGAGCCTCGCTTAGCTGCAAAGATCAATCGCGGCCCGTTCAGGCCACGCAGATCCCGGACACTGCCACTTTTCGGAACAGATGCGGGGATGCAATGGCGCTCGATGGATAACGGCCGAGCTTCGCATGGAACTCGGGGTTGGTAAATGCAGCGCGAAAGTGCGACGTCGATTCCCAAACCGCATAGTTCAGGAAAACGCCGCTACCGCCGATACCGCGGTGCAGTTGGGTCGAGATGAAACCCGGCTGCCGCTTCATCCAGGCTGCGTCGTCGGCCCATGCATCTACCAATTGCTCCGCCTCCTCAGACTTGACGATAAACTTGTTGATCAGGATGACCGGACCATCTGTGTCTGCAAGCTGGGCCTGGATTGAGACCTGCTTGTCCATTTCTACGAATGCCACCATAGTGCTCTCCTCCTGTTCTCCGAATTACACCGCTGCGCTTTCGTGCTTCACATCACTCTCGAGGCGACTGCGTATCCTGCGAAGAACGCCGGTCGCCGAAATCATGGCTTCGGGCGTCAGACCAGCAGCAAGGCCGTCGACCCACGGCGCTTGCTTCTCCATCGCGGCCCGGTAGGTCTTCTCACCACGGTCGGTGAGCAAAACCAGCTTGGCGCGCCGATGGTTCGGGTTGGGGGCATTGCGAACCAACCCATCTTTCATCATCTCGTCGACCAGACGCTGAACCGACTGTCGCGCCAGACCCATGTTGCGGGCGAGGTGCGCGACAGGTAGAGGCAAGGGCGATAGTGCGATCGCACCCAGAACTTGCCATCGCGCGCTGCTCAGTCCGATGGGTCCGACCAACTCGTCACCTGCGGCTAGCAGCCGCCC
>JASHZA010000009.1 GCA_030042765.1 Candidatus Binataceae bacterium
CTCCATGACGCAGGCTTGATCGTGGTCGACGAAGAACATGACCCCGCTTACAAGTCGGAGGAGGGCATCCGTTCTCACGCCCGCGATCTCGCGGTTGCACTCGCGCGGGCCAGCCGTTGCCCGGTCGTGCTCGGATCGGCGACGCCGTCGGCGGAATCCTATGCCAACGCCCGGCGCGGACGTTACAAGCTGCTGCGCCTGTCGCGCCGCGTGGGTGAACGCGAAATGGCGCAGGTTGAAATCATCGACCTGCGCCAGCATCTTCAGCCCCGCGGCAACGATTCCGCCGCACCCTCATCCGGCGCGGACACCTCCGGGAGCGACGCGGTGCCGCTCTCACCGCCGCTCATCGAAGCGCTGCGAACCAACCTAGCCGCGCGCGGCCAGAGCGTCGTCTTCCTTAACCGGCGCGGCTACCACAACTTTCTGCAATGCCATCTGTGCGGCAACGTCATTGCGTGCCGGAACTGCAGCGTAAGCATGACGTTCCATCTGCGCGATCGTTCGCTGCGATGTCACTACTGTGGGGCGAGCGCTGCGGCACCCGACAAGTGCCCCGAATGCTCCGGCTTCGGGCTCGAAGGGCAGGGCTTTGGCACCGAGCGGCTGGTGCACGCGCTTGCCGAGGCGATTCCAGCCGCGCGGATCGGCCGCATGGACAGCGACACCAGCGGTCGGCGCGGGGCGCGCACCGCTATGATCGATGCCGTCGCCCGCGGCGACCTCGATATCCTCGTCGGCACCCAGATGATCACCAAGGGCTTCGATCTGCCGGGCGTCACCCTCGTCGGCGTGGTGCTCGCCGACATGGCGCTCAACCTGCCCGACTTTCGTTCCGCCGAACGCACCTTTCAGCTTCTGACCCAGGTCGCCGGCCGCGCCGGCCGCGGTGAGCGGCCCGGCCGCGTCCTGATCCAGACCTACGCGCCGCATCACTACAGTATCCGCGCCGCCCGCGATCAGGATTACGCGCGCTTCATGCGCCGCGAGCTCGAACTCAGGCGCGAGCTGATGTATCCACCGTTCGCGCGGATGGCACTGGTGCGTATCGAAGGCGAGGACTCGGCACACGTCAGCTCGATCGCTGCCCGCGCCGCTGCCGCGCTTGCCCGTCTCGCCCAGCCCGACGCGATGCGCGTGCTCGGGCCGGCGCCCGCCCCCATCGAACGCATCAAGCAGCGCTACCGCTGGCAGGTTGTAGTCAAATCCGAAGGATTGAGCGCGATGCGCGCGGCGCTCGCCGCGATGCGCTCCGAGGTCGCGCCGGTCGCTGATCGCGAAGGGGTTCGTCTCGCAATCGATATCGACCCGGTTAATATGTTATAGGAGCGCTCCCTACTTTTTGTGTACGATCACCGCCGTGCCGTAGGCCGCGATTTCGCTCATAAGGTTGGCAATCTCGTTGCAGTCAAAACGCATCGCGATCACCGCGTTGCCCCCTTTTTCCATCGCCGCGAGCTTCAAGCGTTCGATCGCCTGGTTGCGGCTGTCGGCCAGCAATTGCGTGTACTGCGTCACCTCGCCGCCGAACACCGTGCGCAGGCTGGCCCCGATGTTCGAGAAGACATTGCGCGCACGTACCACTAGCCCGAAGACCTCCCCGCACACCTGTACGATCTCATAGCCGGGCAGGTCATTCATCGTCGTGACGATGAAGTTCTCCGATGTGTTTGCCATTATCGAACGATAGCCGCGGCTCTCGCCGCCGGCAATGCAGCTCGCGCGGAGGATTCCAACTGATCGATTACAGACGCTTTCACTCTGAACGCTCGGGGCGTCAAAGCCAGTTTCTGCTTCAACGCATCAGCTCCATCAAGCCCCCGGGAGTTTGGAAGTCGCGGATGCGGTTGTATTGCGGCTTGACCGATGAGTCTATGGACCAGGTTCGGCCACGCTCATCAGCCGTCAGGCTCATGAAAGCATGTTCCCCCTGGATATCCCAAAGCTGCAGAATTCCACCGCCAGCCCAGGTCTGGCTTCCGTAGTCGCCAACCACCAGAGGCTGCGAGCTGAGCACCATCACCTTCGACAAATTCATGTTCTCGTCGTACAGATCTTCCGCCAGAGGTGCGCTCAGCGAGCTGTCAACGTACATCACTCGTCTACCATGACAATGGTTGGCGATAAGAGGAATCGGGCGGACCTCGATCACCCAAACGTTGCGCAGTTCCCAAGTTCCCCAGGAGGGTTTTGCCCATCCCAGGGGCATGTCAAAGTTGTCGGGGAACTTGCCGTATTCAGCGGTAAGGTGGGTCAGCGCCAGCAGTTGCTGCCGTTTGATCAAACTGACGTCGAAGTCGCCGATTCCGCCATTCCAGCCGCCGTGCATGATACTCAACTCTTGCGGACTGGAAGTCGGGGTTCCTCCCGACCAGGTGAAGGACTGTCCAGGTGGCGCTATGACCTGCTCGAAATGGCCCGCGGTGGAATTGTAATCCGGGAAATCATTCGTGCGGCTGTTCCAACTGGTCTCTGAATTGTTGCCCGGGGGATCGTTCGAGCTGAGCAGTGGCTCGCAATGAGAGCTGTCCGAGAGGCGTAAGGACCGCCGCAGCGCCGGAACGAACGCGTAGTGGCCCTGGGGCCGCAAATTGTCCTGCCACTGCAAAACCAGGTCGGCGGTGTAACGAATTTGCTCGGGTTCCTCGACCTGTACCCATTCCCCGAGCCACGCTGCGCCCGAATCCCGCTCTACCCGTGGCACGCTTGGCTCCCAGTTGTAGGCCATTTGCCTGAAGTCATAGTCAACCAGCCAACACGACGCATTCTCGAAACGATCTATTTCGCAAATACGGCCGACGGTGCCGGAGTCGCTGAAACCCGCGATCAGATGCGGTGCAATTCGGTAGTTCAGATTGGTCAGGATCTTGAGCCCCATATTGGGCTCTTGCGGTACTGGGAACGGCATTCCTGCGATATAGTTCTTCAGCCTCCATCTGCCATCTGGCTGTCTGACGAGCTGCGTCTGGTCGCCGTACTTCTCGGTCAATTCAACGAAGGGTTCGGGCAGAGGGTACACCTTGGTGGGTCCGACAATAATCTGCACATCATCGGGCATCTTCCAAAACCATCTGCCTTCCCACAGCCCGATCTCTCCTTCGGTGAAGAATTGCTTGTATTGCATCCAGTTGGACTTGGTAATCGTAGTACCAGGCGCGATCGCGGGGGCCGGGATTTCAGACGAAGTCGGCGCAGCCGGCATAAGGGTCTCCGAGGCCGGGGTCGGGTTTTCCACCTGCTCCGATGGCGGTCCCGCGTGAACCAGTCTCGGCATTGCCGCAGCGGCAACCACAAAACCCGCGATTATAGCGGACTGCAGTCGTCTCATCGCAGGGCTCCCTCGCTTTGACCCGCTACATAGAATTGCCCATTCA
>JASHZA010000126.1 GCA_030042765.1 Candidatus Binataceae bacterium
AAAAGCCCGCGATTACAAACGATCGCTCGCGACCCGAAATCGAAAGCCAAGGTCGCAGAACTAGTGGAAGACGCGAAGAAAAGTCAGGACCGGATTCAGGCTTTGAGCTGCGCTGCCGAAACCAACGGTGAGGGCCTCGACAAGGCGACGGTGGATAGCGCCTTGGACGAGTTGATCGAAACGTTCAAGGAGGCCAACAAAAAGCTCGACGATCTGCTGGCAAAAGCAAAAGAATAATCATAATCTCGCGCAGTCAAGCCGAAGTCACTGAACTTCTCAAACAAACTCAAACCGCTTCTGTGGCCCGTCAACTTTGAGAGGATTCTGTATGTCGGGTCTATCGCGCTCGTATTCGTCCTCCCAGCGCGGGCGTGCTCGGAATCAGGAAAGAATGAATTCGCGCAAGACGCGGAAAAAGTGCTCGGGTTCGTCGCGCTGAACGGCATGCCCCGCATTGGGAAACCGCTCGAAGCGGACCAGACCGGCGGGAATCGCCGCCGCGATGTCTTCGGAATTGGCAATCGGAGTTATCGGGTCGAGCTCGCCCGCCGTGATGAGCGTCGGGCACCGGATCCGCCCAAGCGCGGGGAGGTAGTCGAATCGATGGATCTCGCCGGTAAAGAACAACGAGGTGACCTCCCGGTTCATCACCGAGCGCGATATCATTTCCGATCCGACCGGCCGGCGCGTGTACAGCGGCAGACACCGCGCGACGTACTCGGCCATCGTCTCCGAATTGGGGTTCTCGAAGAAGCGGCGCGCGATCTCGCGCGCCTCGGCTCCGCCTAATTTCTCGAACACCTCCAGCGAGCGATCCTCCCGCATCTTGGCCGCCGTACTGGCAAGTACGAGCTTTGCGGGATGATCGGGGTGGCGCGTCGCATACGCTATCGCCACCATCCCGCCGAAAGACTCGCCGACCACGATTGGTCGCACGATCTCGAGCGCTTCGCAGAATGCGCGTACGTCGTCGGCCCAGCGCTCGAGGTTCCAGCGCTTGCGCGAGTCGCGATCGCTGCGGCCGTTGCCGCGATGGTCGAGGTAGACGACCTGCGCGATGTCAGTCAGCTCCGAAAACGCGGGCTTGAAGACTGAATGGTCGAAGCCGGGGCCGCCATGCAGCATCAGCACGGTCGGCACCTCGCGCATTGCGGGACCATCGGGACGGAGCTTTGCGCCTTCGACGTCGAAGAACAGGTGAACGTCTCCAACTCTCACTTTCATTTCAAAGCGCCGTCAGCCGCGCTCAGACGCGTCGACCATCGTGCGGTAGCATTCTTCGCATACCGGCACGGGTCCGTGCGGCCGCTCCAAAATCGCGACGACCTCGCGTGCTGGCTCGCCGGCTTCGGCCTCCGGTCTTATCGAATGCGACCGCCCGGTCTCGATGCACGGCTCGCATCTCATCGCCCGCCCGGTCCTGCGCTCGTAATCTTTCCCAATCGCAGCCTGTTCGAGATCGCTAAGCCCGGCAAGCAGGGTTACCTTGGGCCTTTGTTCGCCTTTTCCTCCAGCCATACTTTTCACCTCCGCATTTAATCCGGGAGACCAGCACCCGGCTGAACGGATCTCCCTCTTCATGTGTCGCGAAACGCGCCACCGAAACTGACGCTACCGGCAACACGCCCGCGACAAAACCGTTAGTCGCGAGTGCTGGCCTCACCATCAGTGCCATATACGGAGCTAAGTTCGTGCCATGTTCGCCGGGCGCGTTCCCGCGATAGATCCTCCGCAATCTGGTACGATCCCTGCGAAATTTCCGGCAATCCTGTGGTGCGAGCGGAGCAATCCCGACAATGTATGAGGCCGAATACAAATCGAAACTTATGACACCAGAGGCCGCGGTTCGGCTGATTCCCGCGCGCGGGAACCTCTCGATGGGTATGGCAATAAGCGAACCCCCTGCCCTGCTGAAGGCACTCGAGGACCGCGTAAAGGGCGGATCGATAGAACAACTGCGCATCTATTACTCGCATTCGGTCGCTGCGGCGGCCGTTACGATTCTCAAATACGAGTACATGGATGTCATCAAGCCGCATCCGTTCTTTCCCACCATCATCGAGCGGACGCTGTTCGAACAGGGCCAGCAGGATAACCGGCGCGTGGTCTTCTACATGCCGGGAAATTTCAGCGCGATGCCACGCACGCTCGCGCAAATCGGGATCGACGCCTTCATCGTGATGGTTGCGCCGATGGACAAGGCGGGGTTCTTCAGTTGCGGAACCAACGGCGATTACACGATTCCCGTGGCCAGAACCGCAAAGAAGCTGATCGTCGAAGTGAATCCCCGGATGCCGCGCGTGTTCGGCGATTCTTCGCTTCATATCTCGCAGGTCGATGCGATCGTCGAGAACGAGAGCGCGCTCTTTGAGCTGCCCATGCGGCCACCCAACGAAACCGACAAGGCAATCAGCAAATATATCGTCGAGATGGTTCCCGATCGGGCGACCCTCCAGATCGGGATCGGCGGCGTGCCGAATGCAGTGTGCGCCGCGCTAACCGGGCACAGGGACCTCGGCATCCATACCGAGCTGATGATGCCGTCGATGACGGCCCTGATTCAGTCAGGCGCGGTCACCAACAGATTCAAGACCGTCCGCCCGCACAAAAATGTGTACACGCTGGCGGCCGGCGACGAGAGTTTCTACGAGTTTCTGAACGATAATTCGAGCATGGAGGCCTATCCGGTCGATTTCGTCAACGATCCGTACGTGATCGGCCAAAACGAGCGCATGATCTCGATCAGCGCCTTCCTCGAGGTGGGACTGGACGGCGAGGTCAATTCGGAGGCGGTCCGCGGCCGGCAATACACTGCTCCCGGCGGACAGCTCGATTTCGTGCGCGGCGCGCAGCTATCCAGGGGCGGCAAATCGATTCTGGCCGCCTACTCGACGGCCTCCAGCGGCAAAATCTCGCGGATCGTGCCGAAAATCGAGGGGCCGACCACCGACCCGCGCGCCGACACCCAATATATCGTCACCGAGTACGGGGTGGCCGATCTCTGGGGCAAGTCCACTACCGAGCGCGCCGAGGCGCTAATAGCGATCGCCCACCCGAAGTTCCGCGACGACCTCAGCCTCAGAGCGAAGCAACTCGGCTATCTCTGAGCTCCGCCCACCCCCCATCGGCGGCACCTAAGCTGGTCAAAAAGCTGCTCCGGGCGACGGTAAAGGGGGGGTGAAATATTTCACCCTGCTCATAAAGCCTAAACTGTGAGATGAGTTGTAGGATCGGGCGCTGGGGGCCGGGGGGCCTTGGCGTGGGGACTGAGCGGGCGGGCCTGGATGTCCCCACCGGAACCAAGCGTATCCTTTGGTAACACTCGCATGACCGAATCTCCGCCGAATCGCTGCTTCGGAAATGGCACAGCCCTTGCCATTGTTTGGTTCCAAGATACACCATCTGATAGCCGCGCTATCGGGCGAGGAGGCCTCGATTGCTCATAGAAGAATGGATGACAACGGCGCTGCGTTCGGTGCGGCCGCTGGATTCGGTCGCTCATGCGAGGGCTATCCTCGAGGAGCATCGAATAAACCAGATGCCGGTAGTGACTGATGGGCGCCTGGTCGGGATCGTAACTGATCGCGATCTGCGCGATGCGCCAACGGTGGTCAAAGCTGCGACCGCTGAGGCGGGCAGCATCGAAGCGGCCGAGGCGACACCGGGTCGGATTTCGGTCGAGACCGTGATGACGACGAACGTATTGACGCTCAAGCCCAGCGATCCGCTGGAAAAGGCGGCTGAGCTGATGCGGCGTGAACGTATCGGCGCGGTACCGATCGTTGAGAAAGGCCGCCTGCGCGGTATTCTCACGCGGAGTGACATCCTCAAGGCGTTCGTGGCGATGAGCGGTAAAGCTGGAGGCACGTCGCGCCGGGCTTCGACAGGTAAGAAGCCATGACGCCGGCGGGACCCGAAGCGCAGGAAGCATCGAAATGAGCCAGGCATTTCAAAAAATTCTTTGTCCGATCGATTTCGACGAGAACTCGATGGCTGCGCTCGATCTGGCTTGCCGGATCGCAGTGCAAAGCAAGGCGTCGATTCGCCTCCTTCACGTCCTGCCCTTACCGGCGAACGCGGCAGAGATCGGGCCGGTACCACTCGAACCCTACGGAGTGTTCGAGCGCGACGCACGCATGAAGCTGGAACAGGTCGTGACACAACGGGTGCCCGCGGACCTGCCCTGCGAGGTCGAGACCAGCGCCGGAGGGCCCGCGCAGGCGATAGTTGCGGCCCAAGAGAAGTACGGAATCGATCTGGTGGTAATGGCGACACATGGACGCAAACGTTCGGCGGTCGGCCACTTCTTTCTGGGCAGCGTCGCCGAGCGCGTCGTGCGCGAGTCACGGTGCCCAGTACTAGTGGTGCCCCCGAAATGACAGAGCGGCGATAATCGGCTTATCTGCGCCGATACCTGCGTGAACGTCCGCGGCTAAGAACGAAAAGCGCTCATTGGCGGCTTTGCCAAACCGGCTCAGCGCAACGTCGGTGATATTGGTCGCGGTGAGTTTTTGGATATGAACACCGGTCGTGCGCGGAACCGGCGACTCTGACAAAGCGATGCGACC
>JASHZA010000127.1 GCA_030042765.1 Candidatus Binataceae bacterium
TCAAGAGACATTTGACGTCACACGGCAGAAATGGTAACGCTTGCCGGCTAGGAAATCCTATCACGCGGGGGAGGAAAAATGGCGCATAAACGTCTTGGCTTCTGGAACCTGGCAGCCGTTTTGGTGTTGGGCGGCGCTTTCGTCGCGCTCTCTGGGAGCTTCGCGATGGCTCAAGAGGGTGGTGGTGTAACGATGGGTGCCGGCGGAACAATTACCAGCGGAAAGCTGCTGTTCCGGCAGTATTGTGCGCAGTGCCACGGGATGAGTGCGACGGGAGACGGCCCGGTTGCCCCCGCTTTGAAGAAAAAGCCGGCGAACCTGACGGTGCTCTCGAAGAACAACGGTGGCGTGTTCCCACAAGAAGAAGTTCGCGACTTTATCGACGGCACCAAGACGTCGGCTTCACACGGTACGCGCGCGATGCCGATCTGGGGCTACGCGTTTTCGCGTCCTTCGGGAACGGGCATGGCCTCCATGGGTAGTGGAACGATCACACAGGCGCAGGTGGACGAAAAGATCGACACTCTCGTAAATTACGTGAAGTCGATCCAGGTGAAGTAAGACCGGCCGATCGTTTCACGAGCGACGGGCTCTCAAAAGAGAAAGACGGCGTCCGCCGAAACGCGGTGGGCGCCGTTTACTTTCTTAACCGAGACGTAACAGTGAGACGGTTTCGATCCGTTTTAGCTCTCACCGCATTTGCGTAAGATGGCGCGACGGACGAGGCGGGCTCGTCCGGGGTCTCTCCGCGCTTCGGATCGCCACAGCGCGCCACGACAGTTGCGCGCGTGACAGATTGGGGCGTCGATCCGGAGATGCGATAGGAGGAAGGATGCGCACTTGCGTTCGCTCCCGATTGAGCTTGTTTGTCATGCTGCTGAGCACGATCATGCTGGCGCAAGGCGTGGCGCGCGCCCAAACGGGAATCACGTCGGGTCCGGTTGGTCCGAGCAAGTCGGATATCCAGAAGGGGGAACTGGAATTTCGGCTCTACTGCGCGCAGTGCCACGGGATGGAGGCGACGGGCAATGGGCCGGTCGCGCGAGCGCTGAAGACCAGGCCGGCGAATCTGCGAACACTGACGAAGAACCACGGCGGCGTTTTCCCGGAGCAGGAAATCCGCGACTTCGTCGATGGAACCAAACAGATGGCGGCTCACGGAGATCGAGAGATGCCGATCTGGGGCCTCGCGTTTCAGTACCGTGGCGGCCCGGTCGGAGACATCCATGGTCCTCCCGCGGCGAGCAAGGCGGAAGTCGATCACCGGATAGGGCTGCTGGTTGATTACATCAGATCGATTCAGACGGAATAGCCGGCGTTTTGCGTTGCGGCCGTCCGCTGGGGGATGATGTGCTCGTAATGGTAGCGATCTGGAGCGGCTCGCGCATTCGGGCAAAGCAACCACGCTGGTGCGAGCGAACAGGCTGGTCCGCCAGACCGGTCGCGATGGCTGCCGCCGTACTGTTCGCGACACTAATAGCGGGGCGCGCCGCTGCCGGCGATGCGCAGTCGGGCGCGCAAATCTACAAGTCGAAGTGCGCGCGCTGTCACGGAGCTAGCGCCAAGGGCGATGGTCCCGACCTGGTCAAGCTGCAAGCTGCGGTAACGCCCGATGATTGGACCGACGGGGAGACCAACCACGGGCTGTCGGATGAATTCATCGTCTCGATGATCACTAAAGGCGGCAAGGCCAACGGCAAGTCGCCGATCATGCCTGCCTTCGGTGACAAACTCTCGGCAGATCAGATCCAGGACCTGGTCGCGTTCATCCGATCGGTCGCGAAGTAGAATCGAACCGTTCAGCCTTCCTGCTCTTTTTCGACGGGGCGTGCCTGGGCGGTGGCGAATTCGCTCGGCTGGAGAATTGGGGAGGTCTCCTCGTGGACGTAGGTCTTCCGGTAAACGCGCAGCAGCGAACCGAAAATCGCGATGACTGCGGGACCGGCAAAGATCCCGAGGGGGCCGTAGGCCTCGATTCCGCCGGCCAGTCCGAAGAAAAGCGCCAGCGTGGGTAGTCCGGTGCCGTGGCGCATCGTTAGCGGCTTCAAGAAATTGTCGACGATCGTGAGCGTGACGGCGGCCCACAATACGAGCACGAGCGCCGCGCCCCAACCGCTTGCGATCGCCAGGTAGATCGCGACCGGCACCCAGACTACCGCGGTCCCGCCGACCGGAAGCAGTCCGCCGGCGGCGGAGAGCAGCGCAAGGAAGGCCCAATAGGGGACTCCGAGCACGAGGTAGCCGAGGCCGAGCGCCACGCCGTCGGTCAGCGCGGTCAGCATCAACCCGCGCATCACGGAGGATAGCGTCACCCGCAGGGTCTCGAAGACGGCGGCCTTGTCCTCTTCGTGGAGCGGAGTGAGTTCGCGCAGGCCCTCGTAGTAGAATTCGCCATCGCGCAGCAAATAGAAGAAGGTGAGCAGCGCGATGGAGAAGTGGAAAATGAAGCTGGCGAAATTGCCGGCGACCGCGCCGCCGTGTTCGATTACGTAGCCGCTGGTGGCTTTGGCGGCGGCGAGGGCGAATTTGCGCAACTCGTCGTCGAGAGAGATGCCGCGTTTGGCCAGAGCGGCGTCGACGATCGCGCCGGGTTTGGTCGCGCGGATCCATTGGCTCGCCTGGGCGAGGCCGCCGGTAGTCGAGAATTCCGAGATCGTGCCATAGAGAGTTTGGGCCTCGCGCAGCAGCTTTGCCGAAATCCAGATCGACGGCAGGATCACACCGAGGGCAACGGCGACCGAGATTATCACTGCGCAGGTGGTGCGGCGGGGCAGCACTCGAGTGAGGGCGATCAGTGCGGGATGAAAGAGGAACGCGAGCAGGATAGCCCATGCGATGGGGGTCAGGAACGGATAGAGCACCGCGTAGAGTTCATAGGCGATTACGGCCAGGAGGCCGAAGAAAAAGACCACGACGATGCGTTCTCGGTCCATCACGAGTACCAGTCGGATGCTGCAGCTTAGCAGAAGCGCCGAGGCCGCCGCAGGGGCATCCCTATCGAATCGGCATGCGGGTGCGGTCTTGATTGTCTCGGGGTTGCATCCGGCGCGCGCGCGGATGCTAGAAGAAATCTAGCGAGGAGTTTGCCGTGGAAATCAACGGAATCGCCCACATCTTCCTGTCGGTTGCGAATTACGAGGCGTGCGCAGCGTTTTATCGGAAGCTGCTGCCGTTCATGGGACTGACGTTCGTGGTGCGCGACACGCCCGAGCAGCTCTACTGTATCGGGGGGCGCACCGGCTTTGGAATCGCGCGGGCCCGACCGGAGCTTCGCAACATGCCGTTTAACCAGGGGCGCGCGGGGTTGCATCATGTATGCTTCCGGGCGCGGTCGCGCGAGGACGTCGACGCGGTGTATCGGCTCGCGCGCGAGCTGGGTGCGAACATTGTTCGGGCGCCCGAAGAGGGCGAATGGGCGCCGGGCTATTACTCGGTGCTGTTCGAAGATCCCGACGGCATCCGGCTCGAGGTCAACTACATCCCGGGAAAGGGGCTGCTGGCGGAGAAGGGGTAAAGGCCGGGAAGGAAAATCGGGGGAGTGAAGGATTTCACCCTGCACAGCGATCGAACTCTATGCTAGTGGGATACGTGATCGACTTGCACTGGCGACCAACGCCGGGTGTTGCGATCCCCCGGCGTCCCCGCTCGGCACAGCCCCGTCCGGCACCAGGGCGGACTCGGTTGCCCGAAGGGGGAATTTTGTTTACGCTGCGATTTTGCCTGCAATTAATTGTGAAAGCACGGTACGCAAAGGCACGTAGCTCAGCGGGAGAGCACTTCCCTGACACGGAAGGGGTCGGCGGTTCAATCCCGCCCGTGCCTACCAAAGCGCACGCCATCGCTAGCTGATGTTAGCTTACGTGACATTTCGGGCGTCGCTTCGTGCCGTTGCGGCTCTGACCGCTGGTTGGGAGAGACGCCCGTGCGTCGTTTCGCCGATTTTTCGTGATGAGCGCTGAAATTACCGTCACTCTTAACGGCTCCTCGAAGACCGTTCCGTCCGGTTCCCGGGTGCGCGAAGTCCTCGACGGCAAGGGCGGGCGCGACGTGGTCGCCGCGAGGGTCAACGGCAAGCTGGTCGATTTGAGCCGGCCGATCGAAGAGAACGCAGCGATCGAACTGGTCAGTGCGGACAGTCCGGCCGGGCTCGAGATTTTACGTCATTCGACGGCCCATCTGATGGCGCAGGCGGTGCAGGCGCTCTTCCCGGGCACGCAGGTCACGATCGGGCCGACGATTGAGGACGGTTTTTTCTACGATTTCGCCCCGCCGCGGCCGTTCACCGTGGAGGACCTGCCGAAGATCGAGCAGAAGATGCGGGAGCTTTCCAAGGCCGACCTCAAGGTCGAGCGCACGGAGGTTCCGCGGGACGAGGCGGTGGCGACGTTCGAGCGGATGGGGGAGCATTACAAGGTCGAGATTCTCAAGGGGATCCCGGAGGACCCTGTCTCGATTTATCGGCAGGGCGACTGGTTTGACCTGTGCCGCGGGCCGCACGTGCCCTCGACCCGTTATATCCGCGCCTTCAAGCTGACCAGCGTGGCGGGGGCGTACTGGCGGGGCGACGAGCACAACGCGATGCTCTCGCGGATCTACGGGACCGCGTTTGCCAGCAAGGAGGCGCTCGAAGAGCATCTCCAGATGCTCGAGCTGGCGCGCCAGCGGGACCATCGCAGGCTCGGGCGCGAGATGGGGCTTTACCTGTTCGATCCGATCTCGCCAGGCCAGCCGTTTTACCTGCCCAAGGGGCTGGTGATCTTCAACGCGCTGGTCGACTACATGCGGCGGCTCTATCGGCGCTACGGCTTCG
>JASHZA010000128.1 GCA_030042765.1 Candidatus Binataceae bacterium
GTCGACCAGCGGCTTTTTTGCAAAGACGCAGGCGTCGTTAATCAGGTAGCGCGTTGGGAAATTGTCGCCGCAATTCACGACGACGTCGTAGTCCCTGATGATGTCCATCACGTTTTCGGAACTGAGCCGCACGTCGTGGCGGACGACCTTGATTCCCGGGTTCAGCGCTCGGATCGATTCGGCCGCCGACTCGGTCTTGAGCATGCCGACGCGATCGACCGTATGAATAATCTGGCGTTGCAGGTTGGAGAGATCGACCACATCGAAATCGACCAGGCCGATCGTGCCGACTCCTGCCGCCGCCAGATAGAGCGACGACGGCGAGCCGAGCGCGCCGGTACCGAGAATCAGCACTTTGGAATCGAGCAGTTTGGCCTGGCCCTTCTCGCCGACCTCCGGGATCACGAAGTGGCGCGAGTAGCGCGTGATGTCCTCGGCGGTGAAGACGCGCTCCGCCGTCCACGGCAGGCCGCGGTCCTTCCAGGCGTTGAAGCCGCCTGTCAGGTTGTAGACGTTTTCGTAGCCGAGTTCACGCAACGAGCGCGCCGCCAGGAGCGAGCGCGTGCCGGAAGCGCATTGGAGAATCACCGGAGTCTTGTGGTCGGGGACTTTCTCCTCGATGCGCAGTTCGAGGAAGCCGCGCGGAATACCGACCGCCTGCGGGATGTGCCCCTGACGCCATTCGTCGCTCTCGCGCACGTCGACCAGGACGGTACCGGGCCGTTCGAGCATCCGGCGCGCCTCGTCGATGTCGATCTGCTTAATCGAGGCGCGGGCCTCGTCGAGGATGTTCTTGGAGGTTTTAGCCATATGCCTTTACCGTTGGGGGTGGTGAAATATTTCACCCTTAGCAGCAACGTTGATCCGTGTAATGGGCAAGTATAACCATGCGGGTGGTCGGTTGCATAATGATACCGCTTTGGAGTCTCGACTGACCGCGGGGTCAGCCGCCCAGCATCCGATGCGACTCGAGCATGGTGCGGACGAAGTTGAGGACTTGCTGGGCGTGACCGCGGGGCGAAACTTCGTAGAAACTGCGGGTTACGCGGCCGTCGCGGTTGAGCACGAAGGTTGCCCGTTGGGCCATCCCGTCCGCGAGCACGCCGAAGGCGCGGGCGAGGCTGCCGGCGGTATCGGCCAGCAGCGTGAACGGCAGCGCGTGCTTTTCGGCGAAGGCGCGATGCGACTGGACCGAATCGGTGCTGACCCCGACCACGGCGCATTCCTGCGCGAGAAACTCCTCGTGCAGGTCGCGAAATTCCTTGCCCTCGACCGTGCATCCGGGGGTGTCGTCGCGCGGGTAGAAGTAAACGACCAGGTTGCGGCCGCGATAATCGGCCAGCCGGTGCAACTGCCCGTGCTGGTCGAACGTCTCGATTGCGAGCGCGGCGGCGTAATCCGCGCCCGCCGCCATCTCAGCTTGCGGCGGCATGAGCCTCGGCCTCGGCGGCGACGGCACGGCGCCGGGTGAACTTGACGGCGGCGTTGTCGATGTTGATCGAACAGAGCGACCCGCACATGCTGCAAACATTGGAGCCGGCCGCCTCGCTCTCTTCCTTGTAGCGGCGCGCCTTGTCCGGATCCATCGCCATCGCGTACATCCCTTCCCAGTTAAGGGCCTTGCGGTACCGCGACATCTGGTCGTTCCAGACCTTGGCGGCGCGCACGCCCTTGACCAGGTCGCCCGAGTGGGCGGCGATGCGAGTGGCGATGACGCCCTCGCGGACGTCGTCGATGTCGGGTAGGCGGAGATGCTCGGCCGGGGTGACATAGCACAGGAAATCGGTGCCGGCGCCCGAGGCGATGGCGCCGCCGATCGCGCCGGTGATGTGGTCGTAGCCGGGGGCAACGTCGCAGGTCAGGGGTCCGAGCACGTAGAAGGGAGCGCCGCCGCATACGCGCTTTTCGAGTTTGACGTTGGCCTCGATCTGGTCGAGCGGCACATGGCCGGGACCTTCGATCATCACCTGGACGCCGAGCGCGCGGGCGCGTTCGGTGAGTTCGCCCAGGACCAGCAGCTCGGCGAGCTGGCCGCGGTCGGTGGCGTCGCCGGTAGCGCCCGGACGCAACCCGTCGCCGAGCGAAATCGTGACGTCGTGCTCGCGCAGGATGGCGCAGACTTCGTCATAGTGCTCGTAGAGGGGATTCTCGTTGCCGGTGCGCTCGATCCAGGCGGCGAGCAGCGCGCCGCCGCGGGAGACGATGCCCTCGATCCGCTGGTGGCTACGCAGCTTGCGGACGCTCTCGCGCGTGACCCCGCAATGCAGGGTCATGTAGTCGACGCCCTGGCGCCCCTGGCGCTCGATGACATCGAGAAAGGCGGAGATGCCGAGTTCCATGATCGAACCCTCGGAGGCGACCTGGTAAATCGGCACGGTGCCCAGGATTACCGGGCAGCGCGACAGGATCTCGGTACGGATGCGATCGAGATCGGTACCGGTCGAGAGGTCCATCACGGAGTCGGAGCCGAAGCGCACGGCGGTGTAGAGCTTCTCGATCTCTTCCTCGATGAGCTGATGGAAATTCGACGCTCCGATATTGGCGTTGACCTTGGTGCGCAGCCGGCGGCCGATGCCGATGGCGCGGAATTCGTGGTGTTGGTTGTGCGGGATTACGACTTCGCCGGTGGCGACCAGCGCACGTATCTCCTCGGGGCTGAGTCCCTCGTCCTCGGCCACCTCGTTCATCTGCTGGGTGATGACGCCCTTTCGTGCAGCTTCAAGCTGGGTCATGTCGGCACCTCTGAGTGAGCATTCGATAGCTGGGGTCGCCGCTGTGGTAGAGACGGCGCTCCAGAGACTTATTTATATACACCGCCTCGCCCGCCAACGTCACTCATCCGGGGGATGAATTTTTTCGATGCGGTGGGCCGAAGCGCGATTGCTACCTGCCGTTTGGATGCGGCGGATGATGGCGGTCGAGCGCGGGAAGATCGGGCTCGTCCGGCTTTTCTTCCCATTTCTGAGGCAGCTCGCGTTCGCTGTAAGTGCGAAGTTCGCCGCGCAGCGGATTGTAAACCTGGCGCGCTTGATCGGCGTACCACTCCATCATTTCGTCCATGTTGCCATCGCGTCCCTTTTCGGCGACGACGCGCGATCGATGCATCAGGAGTTCCTTGGTTTCGACGAAGTCGCGGCGGTCAAAGCCCCAGATCCGCGGATGCACGTAGGTGTCCATCCGGATGGCGTCGCAGGGGCAGGCCTCGACGCACAGGCCGCAGTAGATGCATCGCAGGGTGTCGATTTCATAGCGCACCGGGAACTTCTCGACGTGCGGGTCGGGATGCTCGCCGGCTTCGATATAGATACATTGGGCGGGGCAGGCAGTGGCGCACAGGAAGCAGGAGGTGCAACGAACCGTACCGTCCTCGCGCAAGGTCAGGCGATGGCTGCCGCGGTAACCCTCGGGGTAGGTTTTGCGCTGCTCCGGGTATTGGGTGGTGACGGCGGCGGACCGGTTCCTGGCGAAGCCGAACGCGTGGGCGATATGGAGCGAAAGGTTGCGCATGAAGTGGTAGTTGGTGACGGCAAGGCCTCGCAGGACTTCGAGAATGTAGAGGCGCTCCCAGAAGGACATCTGTTCGGTGCGTTTCATTCAGGGGTTTCGGCTCTAGAGCTTGCTAAAGGCAAATTGTATCGGGATTTTTCTGCGACTGCGAACGGGCGGGCCGAATACTGGATTATCTGAGGGCAATATAGGTGCGGCCGGGAAGGACAGTCAAGTTAGGGGGATGATCGGACGGGTGCGGTTTGGAGGACTGGGAGGAGTCGGGGTTGCTTTCGATCCCAGTCAGCGAGCGTGCGGAGCGGCGTCTCGGAACCCAGAATTAGCCGTAGGCGCTAGCCTTGTTCTGAGTCGCAGTTGTCGGCGTCTGTTTGGCTTTGTATCGCTCCCAACATTGACCCGCGATCCCAGCGACTTGGGGCATGCGAACGTCCGGCGCGAAAGCGCGCTCTCGCGCAGGCCTTGCCTTTCCGACTGGTGAAAATGAGCGCCGAAGATCGAACGGAATCATCCTGATTCACCTCAGTTCTATCTATAACATGCTTATTTAGGTTAATACACCTGATAGACTTTCAAGTGTGATCCATTCCCACTTAGAGACGAACAGGCACTCTGGTTTCTTTCTCGATCCACGCGATAAGTCCGCCGAGCCATCGCCAAAGCTGCGGAAGTTCGAGCGGTGGCAGGGTC
>JASHZA010000129.1 GCA_030042765.1 Candidatus Binataceae bacterium
CGTTCACCACCCTGGCTGCGGTAAGCGCTTCGATTTCCGCCTCCGAGCGTCCCAGTTCGCGCAGAATCTCGATGCTATGCTGCCCCAACACTGGCGCCGCCCGCAAGTTCATCTTGTTCGCGGTGCCGAAGCGCACCGTGTGGCCAACTTCGTAGACAAGACCTGCATCGTAATGATTCTCGGCGACGATAACGCCGCGGGCGCGCAATGACGGCTCCGCGATCACTTCCGCAGGATCGAACGGTGACGGCACCGTGCAAGGCACGCTCTCGGCGCGCAGGCGCCGCAGGGCGGCGGCGGCCGGCAGTTGCGCCATCGCGGCCTCGATCGTTCGCGCGATCGCGCTTGCACCCAAACGCTCGCCGCGCGCTTCGCTGTAGTGCGGCCACAACCCATCCGTGATACCGAGCGCGCGGCGCACGCCGTCCCATTCGCGATCGCAATAACATGCGATGACGATCCATCCGTCGTCCGCAGTGGCGTAAAGCGCGTTGGTCGGCGCGTGGCCGCGCTGGCGATGGTCGAGTGGGAAGGTCTCCGACTTGCGGCCCTTGTGGCCGTGTACGTCGGACATCGCGAGCAGCCCCGCGCCGGTCTGCGGCACCTCGAGGTACTGCCCGAGGCCGCTGTGTTCGCGCTCATAGAGCGCCGCGATCACCATCGCGCACGACGTGAGACCGCATCCATAGTCCATGTGTGTGAGGTAATGGTCCGGCGGATTGCCGTCGCCGCCCGTGCGGCAGAGCATCCCGGTGATCGCGGAGTGCAGCGGCTCGAAGGTCGGCAGCCGTGCCCATTCGCCGGCGTTGCCGTAGCCGGAGGAGTGACAGTAGATCAGCCGCGGATTGATCGCGCGCAGTTGACCCCATCCCATGCCGAGACGATCCATCGCGCCCGCGCGCATGTTGTGATGAATCACGTCGGCCTTGCGCACCAGGTCGTAAACGATGCTGCGTCCCGCCTCCGACTTGAGATCGACGGCGAGGCTCTCCTTGCCGCGCTGCACCCCGAGGAAGATCCCGAGCTGCGGGCCACGCATCGGATCGCCTCCATACTCCTCGACTTTGATCACCCGCGCCCCCAAATCGGCGAACAGGCGGTTGGCGAACGGCCCCGCCATGTACGCCCCGAAGTCAAGCACCAGGATGCCGTCGAGCGGCCCGATTCTGGACGGCAGGGCCGCGCCATTGAGGGGGTGAAGGATTTCACCCTTAGCAGCAATGCTATTTTGATCGGTATTGAATAGAACATCGTTATGTTGGCCTGCTACGGGAGACTCGCGGCCAAGCTCGATCGCTGTCCGTTCGTATTTGACGAGTTTGCCGAGTTGGCGCTGGCCGTCGGGGAGGATATCGACGAGGCCGTTTTGTTCCATCTGCGTGAGCCACAGCGCGTCGCCGGGTTGGAGGGCGGGCATGCAGCAGACGTCGGCCTTCGCCAGAACTTCACACCAGTACTCCGCGGTATTCGTCTTGAAGGTGCGATCAAGATGGGCCCAGAGGCCGTTGGCCACGGCGGGCTCGAGCGGAATACCGAGAATGTGCAAGCCGGCGCCTTTGTCGATGAGGTCCTCGCGGCCGACCACTTGCAGCATCCGGTCGAAGGCGCCGCGCGGTCCGGTATGAACCTGAATCCAGGTGCCGTCGCTGCATTCGAAGAGACCGACGACCAGGCGCACGTTGTTGTGGCGGGTGGTGATGCGGCTGCGGGTAAGCAGGGGCGGCCCGAGCTTTTGGCCGCCGATCCAGCGGACGTTGCTGAGAATCGCCGCGCCGTCGAGCATCGAGGTGGTGACGGTCTGGCCGAGGCCGGTGCGTTCGCGTTCGTAAAGCGCACCGAGAATCCCAATTGCGAGCATCCAGGCAGCACCGTAAATAGCGTGAGGCCATCCGAGGAAGGTCGGGCCCTCGCGGACACCATCCTGAAAATGCTGCATGCCATACTGCGCTTCGATCAGTTCGCCGCATACGGGAGTGCCGGCTCCGCGATCCGGCGCGGCGAGTTCGGCGACGGTGCGCGGATAAGCGGTCAGGACGGCGAGGATTTGACGGCGGTCGGCGCCGAGGCCGTCGAGGAGATTCGAGGGCTTGTCGGTCCAGGGTTGCGCGGTATCGAGGATAACGTCGGCGGAGGCGCGCAACGCGATCCATTCGCGGCTTAGGGCTTGAGCGGGGCCGATAGTGACGCTGCGGTTGCCGCGGAACCATACGCGAGTGCCTTCGAGCGCGCGCACGGGATCGCCACCTTCGGGTTCGACGCGGATGACTTCGGCGCCCAGGTCGCCGAGGACCATCCCCGCGATCGCGGCGGCTGGGGAGCGTTCGGAGAGGTCGAGGATGCGGACACCGTCGAGCGGTCCTGCCATGGCGTTACCTCGGCGCCGCGCGAGACGCGGGCGTTAGACGCAGATTGTGGGTGGAGGATTAGCGCTGGAGGGCAGCAGCGTCAAACTCGCGCCGTGGCCGGTGAAGCGGGCTCACCGTCGCTTCCAGCCCGTTTCAGGGCTCCCTCAGACGCGCGGCAATGGCCGCACCAAACCGCTCGAAGTGTCTAATATTCCAGGTGTAGACCGCGTCGACCTTCGCCTTAAGGGCGCAACGAGCGATCAGGGCGTCATAAATCGTACCGCCAGCGACACCCGCTTCAGCGGCCTCTTTGAGCGTCGAATGGTACTCGTCGCCAGTGAGCGCGATGAGGGCAAGGCGCTCACGGATATTCTCCAGAAAGAGCAGCACCTGATCGCCGCTTAAGCGATGCGGCCCAGGCAGCCGGGTCATCGTCGCATAGACCTCTGCCAGACTGTGGGCCGCGCAGTAATCCCGGTTTTTGTCGGCAACGACAAAAGCCTTCAGACTTCGCTCGTGATGCTCATGATCTTCGAGAAAGACCGGGATCAGGACCGAGGTGTCGAAAAACACCTTCAATGGCCCTTCCCGAGATGTTGCTCATCGCGTTCGCGGCGTACCTGTTCAATGGTGTTTTGAACGGTCGAGGCCGAGAGGGGCTGGCCCGAACGGAAGACCCAGACTCCGCGCTTCTTTTTGAGTTGCACGGCGCCACGCAGGGGACGCAGGATGATGCGTTCGTCAAGGCTCTCCATTTCGAGTTCATCGCCCGGGGCAAGCTGGAGTTGGTCGCGCACGGGTTTGGGGAGCACGATTCGGCCGACCTTATCCACCTTCAGTTTGGCAATCACGTTGCCATTATATGCTGGGATTTGGTAGCAGCAAGTGACATAAAACCATGTCGGAATGAGGTT
>JASHZA010000130.1 GCA_030042765.1 Candidatus Binataceae bacterium
TTTTTTGCCAGCGGACGATGGAAGTAACCTACGTCACCGCTATCAACCAGGCGCTGCACGAAGAGATGCGGCGCGACGACAATGTTTTCGTGATGGGCGAAGACGTAGGCGAGCTGGGTGGCGCATTCAAGGTCACTGACGGGCTGCTTGCGGCGTTCGGCGAGGACCGGGTGATCGATACGCCGATTTCCGAGACGCTCATAGTCGGCGCCGGGATCGGCGCGGCGATTCTCGGGATGCGTCCGGTGCTCGAGATGCAATTCGCCGATTTTATCTCGTGTGCCTTCGATCAAATCGTCAACACCGCGGCCACGCTGCGCTATCGTCACGGTGGAACCGTTGCCTGTCCACTGGTAATACGCGCCCCGTCGGGTGCAGGCGTCCACGGCGCGCTGTTTCATTCGCAGAACCCCGAAGCCTGGTTCACGCGGGTTCCGGGGCTCAAAGTCGTCGCGCCCGCAACGCCGTATGACGCGAAGGGTCTGCTCAAGAGCGCCATCCGCGACGGCAATCCGATAGTCTACTTCGAACACAAGCGGCTCTATCGAAGTGTCAAGGAGGACCTGCCCGAAGGTGACTTCACGGTGCCGATCGGTGTCGCCCAGGTCCGGCAGAGCGGGCGGCATCTCTCGATAATCACGTACGGCGGCGCGGTCCATCAGTGCCTCGACGCGGCCCGAATTGTGGACAAGGAAGACGGGCTCTCGGTCGAGGTGCTTGACCTGAGAACGCTGCTGCCGCTCGATCATGAGGCAATTCTCGCGACCGCGCGCAAGACCGGCAAAGTGCTGGTCGTCCACGAGGACCGGCTTACCGGCGGCATCGGTGGCGAAGTCGCCGCGCTAATAACCGAGCATGCATTTGACTCGCTCGACGGGCCGGTCCGGCGATTGGCCGCGGCCGATACCCACACGCCGTACAGCCCGCCGCTCGAGCAATTCGTTTTGCCCGACACCAACAAGATAACCGAAGCGGTTCGAAGCCTGGCGGCGTATTGACGTGGCTGTCGAAGTGACAATGCCCCAAATGGGCGAAAGCGTGGTCGAAGGAACCGTCACCAGATGGCTGGTAAAAGGCGGAGACTTCGTTCGCGAGGATCAGCCCCTGTGCGAGATTTCGACGGACAAGGTCGATACCGAAATCCCATCTCCGGGCGCAGGCGTGATCGCACGGCTCGTCGCGGCAGAGGGGCAAACTCTGCCAGTTGGTGCATTGCTCGCGGTTATCGAAACGTCGGCTGAGACCCCCGCACCCACGAAGCCGGCCAGCGCAGCGGCGCCGCCGGCGAAACCCCCTGCGCCGGCCCCTGTCGCTGCCCGGGCGCCCGCCGAGGCTCAAACGGTTGCACCCTCGGCGCCTTTGCGCGTCGCTGCAACCGGCGCTCCGCCACGGCGCTATTCGCCGGTGGTCCTGCGTATGGCCGAGGATCGCGGCGTCGATTTGAATCTCGTGCCGGGAACCGGAATCGGCGGGCGTGTCAGCAAGCGGGACGTCGAGCATTACCTCGAGGCGTTGGAGCGTGGACAGGTTCCCGGTCCGCCACGTGCAGAAGCAGTACGTCCGGCCGCCGCTGGCCCGATGGTGCAGCCGAACGGCGGAACTCCACCCCCGCCCCGAACGGTCCCGCCGACGCCTACCCTCGCCGCGGCCGCGGTTTTTCGGCCGCCCGTCTATCAGCCGCGCGATGGCGACATCGTCGAACCCTTCACGCGCCGCCGCAAACTGATTGCCGAGCACATGGTCTATTCCAAAACCCACTCGCCACATGTGGGCACGGTCGCCGAGGTGGATCTCACCAAAGTGATGGCGTTACGGGAGGCCCACAAAGACGCCTTTCGCAACCGCGAGGGCTTTGCGCTGACATTGTTGCCGTTTGCCGCGATGGCGACGGTGCGCGCGCTGAAGGAATTTCCGCGGATGAATGCGTCGGTCGCCGGCGATTCCGTAATCATCCGCAAGGATATCAACCTCGGTATCGCGATGGACGCGGAAGAGGGGCTTCTGGTTCCCGTGATCAAGAGCACAGAAGGGCTTTCGATTGTGGGGCTCGCGCGCGAGATAGAGCGGTTGCATCGCAAGGTCCTTGAGAAGTCGCTCACGGCCGACGATCTGTCGGGTGGAAGCTTCACGCTCTCGAATCCCGGCCGCGAAGGGAATCTCTACGGCTTCGCAATAATCAACCAGCCGCAGGTGGGTATCCTCAGGATGGGTGAGGTAAAAAAGCGGCCAGTCGTGATCGAAGTCGGCGGTTCTGACGCGCTCGCCGTTCGCACCATGATGTACCTTGCGCTGTCCTACGATCACCGCGTAATCGATGGCGTGCTGGGCAACCGATTTTTGTTCCGGGCCTCGCGAATCATCGAGGAAGCAGACTTCGAGCTATAGCGAGGTCATGGAACGGAATACGGAAGTTGTGCAAAGCTTCCGGGAAAGGTAGCTCCAGATCGCGAAGTTCGATGACGGAGAATCTCAAACGAGGTGACGGCCTGCCGCCGGCGATGACCCGGCTGGTCAAGGAATTGTCACGCCTGCCCGGGATCGGAGAGAAGACCGCCGCGCGCCTCGCCTTCAACCTCCTCAACCGTCCGCGCCAGGACGTCATCGCGCTTGCCGAGGCGCTGCTCGAGATGAAGGAGCGGGTGGGCCTGTGCTCCGAATGCTTCGGCCTATCGGACACGGCACGCTGCTCGATTTGCGGCGACAGCGAGCGCGCGCACGACCTGATTTGCGTGGTCGAGGGGCCCGCAGATCTTATGGCGATCGAGCGCGCGCGCACCTACAACGGAGTCTACCATGTCCTACACGGAGCAATCGCGCCGCTGGATGGTATCGGTCCCGACGATCTAAAGGTTCAGGAGTTGCTTGCCCGCCTCGAACGATCCGGCGGCGTCCGCGAAGTTATTATCGCGACGAACGCCACGGTTGAAGGTGAGGCTACCGCGCTTTACCTCGCGAAAATCCTGAAGCCGCTCGGCGTCAAGACCACGCGCCTCGCTCGCGGCCTGCCCGCCGGCGGCGACCTTGAATACAGCGACTCTGCTACGCTATCGAGTGCTCTCAGCGGCCGCCGCGAATTATAGCGGAAGCGACCCTCTGGGCGAAACTTGCGCGTCGCGACGCGCGGGCGTTACAATCGCTGCGGCAAGTCCGGCTGGCGCGAAACGACGTCCGGCTTCTTCGCCGAAAGCCGGACCTGTCAGGTGCCCGCGCTGTTCAACAACTCTTCGACAAGGATGGTGAACTCCTTATGGCCTTTGAACTGCCCAACCTTCCCTATGCGATCGACGCTCTGGCGCCGCATATCTCGAAGGAAACCCTCGAATTCCATCACGGCAAACATCACGCTACCTATGTCACCAACCTCAACAACCTGACCAAGGGAAGCAAATTCGAGAACTCGACTCTGGTCGAGATAATGAAGAACGCCGGACCAGGCGGACTCTTCAACAACGCCGCCCAGCACTTCAATCACAGCTTCTACTGGACGTCGCTCAGTCCCCGCGGCGGCGGCCAGCCCGGCGGCAAGCTGGCTGACGCAATCAAGAAAGCCTGCGGCGACTTCGACGCGTTCAAGAAGAAGTTCACTGAGACCGCGGTGACCCATTTCGGCAGCGGATGGGCATGGCTGGTGCAGAACGCCGACGGATCGCTGGCGATCGAAGCGACGCACGACGCCGACAGTCCGGTCGTTCACGGCAAAACCCCGCTGCTCACCTGCGATGTCTGGGAACATGCGTATTACATCGACTACCGCAACGCGCGGGCGAAGTACGTCGAGGCTTTCTGGAACATCGTGAACTGGAGCTTTGCGGAAACCAACCTGAAGTAGTCAATTGCGGTCGGAGCCACGCCGGCTGCAGGCGGCGCGGCTTCGACTTTCCTCCCGCTCTGCGAGACGCCGTTTCGGACCCCGCGCGTGACTTCCCGGTATCGTTCGCGCCGGCAGCGGCTTGACCCCTCCTCGCGCAAAGCATTTCGCATGTCCGTCGTGACAATTGCGGCGCTGATAGGCCTATCGACGGCCGGATGCGGACCACGAGAGCTGACCCCGGTCCGACGCGGCGAGGTCGTGTACCGCACCAATTGCGCTTCTTGTCATAATCGCGACCCGAATCTTCCCGGATGGATGGGGCCGCCTATCGCCGGCAGTTCTCGCGCCCTAATCGAGGATCGCGTACTGCATCTCTCTTATCCGCCGGGCTATGTGCCCAAGCGCAACACCCACAAGATGCGCGCCTTGCCGTGGCTCAACGGGCATATCGACGACCTCACCGCCTATCTCGACCAAGCGGCGAGGCACAGTAGTTAGAATTGCTGGTGCCATTGCGCTGGACGCGCGCCTGTAAAGTCTCCTAACCTGCCTCCTGCATTGTCCGCTCAACAAACGAGTGCATGCGGGAGGCATCCGATGGAACTGCTTAAAGATCGCGTCGCTATGATAACCGGCGGAACAGGTGCGCTAGGCCGCGCCGTGGCCGAACATTTTCTCGCCAACGGCGGCAAGGTCGCCGTGCCATGGATCGTCGAACCCGAAGTCCCGCTCTTCAACCAGCGCATGGGCAACCGGTTTCCAGCCTCGAGCATCCACCTGGACCGCGTCGACCTGGGCGACGAGCAACAGGTCGCGAACTTCGTCGACGCCGTTGTCAGGAAATGGGGCAAGGTCGATATCCTCATCAACCTTGTCGGAGGCTTCTGGGGCGGCAAAACAATTGCCGAAACGACGCTCGCGGAATGGCAGGCCATGTTCGATCTGAACCTCAAGCCAACCTTCCTCTGTTGCCGCGCCGTGGTCCCCGTGATGCAAAAGAACAAGTACGGTCGTATTGTTTCCGTCAGCTCCCGCACCGGCCTTCTTGGCGCGGGCGAATTCGCCGCATACGCGATCGCCAAGGGTACGATTAAGACCTTCACCGCCTCGCTCGCCGAGGAGGTCCTCAACGACAACGTGCTCGTCAATGCGATTGCGCCGAGCACCATCGATACCGAGGCCAACCGCAAGGCGATGCCCAAGGCGAAACACGAAAACTGGGTCAAGCCAGAGGATATCGCCAAGACTCTCGCCTACCTTTGCTCCGACCAGAACCAGGTCACCTCTGGAGCCGTCGTTCCCGTCTACGGTCGCGCCTGATCCTGATCTCCGATAGCCTTGCTGACGGCCTCTTCGCGTCCGGAGAGGCCGTTGTCCAAGGATCGTACAAGATGGTCGCGCCGCTCTTATACCTACTGGATCACACGGTTCCGCTCTTCCTTGCGCTCGTGGTCCCGCTGCTCCTCGCCACCGGATTGGGAATCCGCTGGTCGCTCTGGCTGCGGGAAAAGGTGGACCAGGAGACTCGCTCCGGCCTTTCCACGATTCACGGAGCGATACTCGGACTGCTCGGCTTAATGCTCGGCTTTACCTTTGCGATGGCGCTGTCGCGCTATGATTTGCGGCGTCAACTCGTAGTCGAGGAAGCCAACGCGATCGGCACCACCTGGCTCCGCTCCGCGCTGGTCCCGCAACCGGCTCGGGACTCGACGGGCAAACTGTTGCAAGCCTACGTTGACGCCCGCCTGGAATTTTACGCCGCCGGCGTCAACCAGAATCGCCTGCGCGCCGCCATGGAAAAAAGCGTGCAGCTTCAGATGTCCCTGTGGCGCGGAGCCATAAGCGCCGCCCGCAACCAACCCACTCCGATCACCGCTCTATTCATCCAATCCCTCAACGAGATGATCGACCTCGACGCCAAACGTATCGAGGCGCTCGAAAACCGTATTCCGCTCGCGGTCTGGCTGGTCCTGACGATGATCTCGCTCATCGCAAGCCTGATAGCCGGCAGCATCTACCCTCAGCGCATGTCGGCGATGGTCCTGCTCTTACCAATCGTTCTCGCGGCCGTTATGACTCTGATTGCGGATCTCGATAGCTCCAGGAGCGGCCTGATTTTGATCAGTCAACGAAGCATGCTCCGTTTGCAAGCCGAACTCAAAGAACCGCTGCCGGCCCCTCTGGCGCCGTGACCGTTGACCGTTCCTTTTGCTGCATACGCGCAGGTCTTACATACGCGTGCGGCTTGTCCTATCCGCCGGGGGTTTCCGGCATTGGCGGCTTGGATGCGAAGATCTCTTCCAGCGTCGCTTTCAGCGCGTCCAGCTTGACCGGCTTGCTGACATACCCGTCCATTCCCGCGGCCAGGCACTTCTGGCGATCGCCCGGCATTGCGTGTGCCGTCATCGCAATGATCGCGGTGCGGCGCCCCTGTTGCTCACGCTGCCGTATTTCCTTGGTTGCCTCGTAACCGTCCATCTCCGGCATCTGGCAATCCATGAAGATTATGTCATAAGAGTGCTGCGAGACTGCCTGCACCGCCTCACGCCCATTCTTAACCGCGTCCACCTCGAAACCTAACTTTGTCAACTGAAGCTTCGCCAACTTCTGATTGATCGGGTTGTCTTCGGCGAGCAGGACCTTGGGCTTCAGCCCGGCTGGCAATTTGAGCTTGCCACCCGCAGCCGGCTGGTTCGCACCGGCGCCCTCTTTGGGCACGGATTCGGCCTGGCCCGTCGCGCCCGACGGCGAAGCAATCGCTTTGACCAGCGCGTCATAGAGCAACGATTCCGGCACCGGCTTCATCAGCCAGCTCCGATATTCCAGTCCGGAAAGGCGCGCGTTGAACTCGATTCGAGGACCGGTCGAGGAAATAAAGATCAATACCGTTTTTGCCAGCGACGGATCCGCCTTGATTCGCCGTGCCAGCTCGATCCCGTCTACCTCGGGCATCATCACGTCCAGCAGCGCCACTTCATAAGTGTCGCGCCGCATCATAGTCAACGCTTCGCCCGCTGACCGCGCGCTCATCGGCAGCATCCCCCATGCCGCCGTCTGACGCTCGAGAATATGCCGGCTCGTCGCATTGTCGTCGACTATCAGGACCTTGTGCCCGCTTAGCGAGGCGAACCGCTCCGAGGCCGGCCGGCTCGCGTCCACCTGTTTCTCGAATTGCGCCGTGAACCAGAAAGTCGAGCCCACACCCGGCTTGCTGGTCACCGCAATCGTTCCGTGCATTCCCTCGACCAGTTTCTTCGCGATCGACAGTCCCAGGCCGGTCCCTCCGTAACGCCGCGACGTAGACGCATCGACCTGAGTGAAGGTCTGAAATAGCAGCTTCTGCTTTTCCTTCGCGATACCGATACCGGTGTCACGGACCTCGAATCGCACCACGACCTCTCGCGGATTTTCACTGAGCTTGCTCACCTCCAACGCCACTTCGCCGTGCTCCGTGAACTTCACCGCGTTGCTCAGAAGGTTCAGCAATATCTGGCGAAGCCGTGCCGGATCGCCACGCAGCAGCGGCGGCACGTTGGGCTCGACCGAGAGGTTGAGTTCCAGACCCTTGCGCCGGGCCTGCTCGGAGATCAATTGAATCGCACCCTCGACCACGTCAGTGAGATTGAAGTCAACCTCCTCGAAACTGAGCTTGCCCGCCGCGATCTTGGAAAAGTCCAGGATATCGTTGATCAGGTTCAGCAAAACGTCACCGCTTTCCTGCACATCACACGCCAGATCGCGCTGCTCCGCGGTCAGTTCAGTCCCCAGCAGCAATCCCGTCATGCCGATGATCGAGTTAAGCGGCGTGCGAATTTCATGACTCATGTTGGCCAGGAATTCCGACTTGATCCGCGCGCCTTCCAATGCCGCGTCGCGGGCCTCGGTCAATTCCGCCTCCATCCGCTTGCGCTCGCTGATATCGGTCACGATAACCGACAATGCCGTCATCGCTCCCGAAGCATCCAGGATCGGCGACTGCGTGACCGCCACTTCGACGGGGCTGCCATCCTTGCGTATGCGCACGGTTTCATACCGCTCGGGCTTGCGGTTCATGCCGATCCGCCGAATCCGCTGAGCAAGTTCCCCGCGGGCGTCCAGCAGTGTCATCAAAACCGCGCTGCGCCCCACCATCTCACTCGCGCTGTAGCCGAAGAGCCTTTCGGCGGCCGAATTCCAGCTCGTGATTATCATGTCGGTGGTTTCGCTGTAGATCGCGTCGCCCGACGCGCCGACGATCGAGGCCAGCAGCGCGTTCGTTTCCTGCGCCATTTTGGTTTCGCTGATATCGCGGAGCGCCGCCACAATCCTCCGGCCTGGGCCCTCGCCGCCTGCGAACGCGGAAATATTCAACGACACCGGAATTTCCTGCGCACTTTTGTTCCGCAGCAACAGTTCGATGTCGTGTGCGAGGCCCGCCTCCCGCACTTTCTCGATCACCTCCGTTGCCCGGATCGGATCCGTAAAGAGCGACGGCAACTTGCTCCCGATCAACTCCTCGCGCGCGTAGCTCGTCAGCTTCAGGGCTTGCTCGTTGACGTCCGTCAGCGTCAGCGTCGAGTCGCTCACCATCAGGGCGTCGGGCGACGATTGCACCAGGCTGCGGCTGTACTCGCGTTCGGCCCGCAGCGTCCGCTCGATCGCACGCTGTTCGGTCACATCCCGCGCCACTCCGAAAATGCCGAAGACCTTGCCCGCCCGGTAAAACAACGAAGCGTTGAATGAAATCGGAATTTCCCTGCCGCTTGCCGCCTTCAACGTCAGGTCAATGTTGGTTACGTAGCCGTCGGCCAGAGCCCTTTCGATCGCCGCCCGCGCCTTAGGGGGCTCAGTGAAATGGCTGTCGAAAGCACTCCCGAACAGGGACTTTTTCGGCAACTCCGTAAGCTGCGACAATCGCTCGTTGCCGTCGCTGATCCGCATGTCGGGATCGACTATGACCATCGCGTCCACCGACGATTCGATCAGTCCCCGTGTGTACTCGTGCGCCTGGCGCAGGTCCGCCTCGATCTGCTTGAGTCGACTGATATCTCGGCCGATTCCAGCGCCACCGATAATCTCTCCTGATGCATCGCGAATAGGGAAAAGAGTTGACCAGGGAAATGAACGAGGAGCCGTCTCTTTTCCTGGCACGCTGTTCAAAGCTCACCGATTGGCCGGTCTCGAGCAGCCGCCTATCCGCTTCGAGCGCGATGGACAGTTCTTCCGGTGGAACGAAAAAATCAAACCCACGTCCAATCGCCTGCTCTGCGGTAAACCCGTAAGTCTCCTCCGCCGCCGGGTTCCAGCTCGTTATTTTCAAGTCAGTGGAAAACCCAATGACCGCGTCTTTGGAAGCGTTGACGATGGTCGCCAATTCCGCCTGCTCGCGTTCGAGCCTGACCATTTCTGTGATATCGCGGCCGATTGCTCCTATTGCGGCGATGTTGCCCTGTGCATCGTAGGTCGGAAAGAGATTCACCCACGAATCGAAGACCGTTCCGTCCTTTTTTTTGCTGTGTATTCTGAAGTTGACCGGCTTGCCGCTTTGCAACAGCCCGCCCACCCTACTTCCGACTCTCGGATGCTCTTCCGGCGGTACAAACTCGAGTATGTTTCTGCCCAGCGCCTCCTTCGCGCTCACGCCCATAAGTTTTTCCGCCCCCCGGTTCCAACTGATAATGGTGTTATCCAGCGAGGTGCTGACTATTGCGTCTTCCGAGGCGTTGACTATCGCAGCAAGCATCTGTTGCTCGCGTTCCGCATGTTTGATCTCGGTGATATCCCGCGCGATCATCGATACCCCGGTGAGTTGCCCGTCCGCGTCAAAGATTCCCGATGTGATCAACGACACGTCGAAGGTGCTACCGTCCTTGCGCTGCGAGGTCTCCTCGAAATAACGAGCGCCCCCCGGCTGGCGGAGGCTTTCGACGTCTCTCAAGTACTCGGCAAGCGCGCGCTCCCGAGTGGATGGGGGTAGGAACAATTCGGGTCCGTGCCGCCCGATAGCTTCCTTAGCCGCATATCCGAAAAGTCTTTCCGCCGCCGCGTTCCAGCTCTGGACTTCAAAGTCGAGCGACAGACTTACTATCGCCGCATCGGCGCTCTGCACGATCGCCGCCAGCAACGCCATCTCCCGCTCGGCCCGCTTGCGCTCGGTGACGTCGCGCATGATTAGCGAGATCGCGGTGACGTTGCCCGCGATATCGCGCGCCGCCGATGCGGTCAGAAAAGCATCAACTCGCCTGTCGTCCTTTGTCCTCAGCTGCCATTCGAGATGTTGAACGAAACTGGAATCGGTTCGAAATCTCTCCATATCCTCCTGCATTATCTTCTGAACGGATGCTCTGTCTTCGGGCGGGACGAAGAGGTCCAGATTTGTTTGACCAACGGCCTCGGCCGCGCTGAACCCGAGCAGCTTTTCTGCGCCCTTGTTCCAGCTCAGGATGCGCCCCTCGGGAGAGTGGCTGACGATCGCGTCATCGGAAGACTCGACGATCGACGCCAGCAGCGCCTGCACGCGCTCCGCCCGCCTACGCTCCGTTATGTCGCGCGCGATGTTCGATATGGCCAGCAGGTTCCCGGCACCGTCATAGATGCCCGAAACCCCAATCGCTATGTCGATGCGGGTGCCATCCCTTCTTACCGCAGGTACTTCAAGGTGGCGGACTTGTTCGGGGTGCTCTCTGAAGGAAGCCGCGTCCAGCTTCATCAAAGTCGACGCATGCTCCCGAAGTTCCGGTGCAACGAACAATTCGGTGACGTTCCGACCGACTGCTTCCTCCGCGGTGAATCCGAACAATCTCTCCGCGCCCTTGTTCCAGCTCATTATCGGGAACAGAGGCTTGGTCGGAGAGACGCTGAAGATCGCATCGTCCGAAGACTCGACGATGGATGCCAGCAGCGCCTGTTCGCGTTCCGCCTGCTTGCGCTCGGAGATATCGCGCATGATGATCGACATCCCGAGCGAGCTCTTTTCGGAATTGAACATACCGGTGGCTACCAGCGAGACATCGACCAGGCTGCCATCCTTTTGCCGAAGCTCTCGTTCCACCCGGCGCACGAAGCTGCGATCGTGCTCCAGGGTCGCAAAGTCTTCTCGGATCTGCTTCTCCACCAATTCGCGAGCCTCGGGCGGGACGTAGAGTTCGATTGTTCGTCGGCCCAGCGCTTCCTCACGCGTAAAGCCAATCAACCGCTCCGCTGCTGGGTTCCAGCTCGTTACTCTCAAGTCAGGTGAAATCGTGATTATCGCGTCGTCCGCATTTTGAACGATTGCTGTCAGCCGAGCTTCGGCCATGCCGCTGCGCTCGGATTGCTCCACCACCGTCCGCTCGAGCACGCTCAGAAGCTGCTCTAGCGCGGCGATCCGCGACTGGAATTGGTCGCTATGGAAATCTGTCCCAACTTGAGACATGCGCGCATCCGTCAATCGCGGAAGGCAGGCTTGTCGAGCAAGGCCAGCAGACCCAGCTTGAGACTCAACGCGATTGTCCTGAACATTTCGGCGGTGGCGGGCGGGATCGGCGTCCGCGAGAAAATTATGACCGCGAACAGTTCGCCGTCCGGTAGAATGCCCCCGAATCCGAGCACCGAGTGCACCCCAAACGGGATTACAAACTCCTTCTGCGCTGGGACAAAGGGGCTGCCAGCCGCGATCGGGACATGGAAAACGCCGAAGTTCCTCCGCTCAAAATCCTTGATGATCTCCGGTGCCGGCTGCAAAAGCTCGGTAATCGGAATCCCAAGCTGCTTGATCAGCCGCGAAATCATCGGAAACTGCTCGATCATCGACTCGCTCTGCAATGGCAGGCACTGGTGCCACTTGGACTCCTGCCGCCTGTTCCATTGCGGCTCGTCTCCCGAGGTCCCCAGCAGGACCAGACATTTCGTACCTTCCGCTATCGGTGACAAGGCCGTGGATAGAGCCGCCTTCCGCAGATCCTCGGGGAGGCGCCTGTAGTCATGCGTCTTGAAAAACCGCACCAGAACGCAGGAACGCCTGCCGAAGGGCCGGGTTTTGAGGCTGTCGTAAAGATCCTGCGTAACCTTCTGTGCGGCCTCTTCCATACTCCCCGACCCCGCCGTCAAAGTCCGCAACGTTGCGCCGCATCGAACCATGTCCGCGAGCGTGAACTGGGCCGGATCGTAGAACTGTTCCGGAACCGCTTCGCCGGCGGAATGAGAACCCGTATCCAGCGCGCCGTCCGATATCAGACCAGACTCTTTAGGGTGACGCATTACGCAACATCTCCGGCGGGCAGTTCGCATTTACGACGCAATGATCATGCCGCCGGAGTGCTTGCAATCATCACTCCGAAGTCGATCGGAAGGCTCCGATCAGGGTTAAATTTGGAAATGAATCGCGGTCTTGCGCCGCTCGACCAGCGACTGCAACGTCGTGCGGCTCAGGATCTCATGGACGCTGTCCCGCACCTCGCGCCATACGTCGCGCATCGCGCAGGCGTCTCCGCGCTGGCACAGAGTGTTGGTCCCACCTTCTTCCAGGCATTCGACCGGTACGTAATCCCCTTCGATGATCTGCACCACGTCCGCCATAGTTATTTTCGACGGATGGCGCGCGAGCACGTACCCCCCGCTCGGACCCTTCTGGCTCGCCACTAGTCCTCCACGTTTGAGCTCGATTAAGAGGCGCCTGAGATAGTTTTCCGGAATATTCTGGACCGCAGCTATCTCCTCGACTCGCTGCGGGTGAGCCGTCGGGAATCGCTCCGCCAGCACAATCAGTGCCTTGAGGCAGTAGTCTACACCAACACCGAATTTCATCGTTTTCGGCCAAACCCGGGTTTAAAAGTACCACGTCCGGCGAATATCTCCAATAGTTGACTCTATTAGTCATCTAATTAGTTGACTAAGATACTCTCCTAAGTTACTTTCTGTTCCCGGTCTCCCTGAGCCGCTCCTTTAGTCGCAGGCCTCGGAGACGCCATCAGGCAGGAAGCTACGCCGAGCTATGCCAAAGCGCGAACCACCGCCGTGGAGTCTCGTATTAAAGCGCAATTCTGTCGAGCGACTTAAGGCTGAAATATTTCCCACCAACCTCGCGGACCAGTGGCAGCGCTTAGTCGACACCCCCTACGAAAAGCTGCCTGAGGAGGACATCGTCCGCCTTCAATGGTTCGGGATGTACCACGACAAGCCGAAGGTCGGCACCTTCATGATGCGGATCAAAATCCCGTCCGGGATCCTGAGCGCCGCCGGCCTGCGTGTGATTGGCGAAATTTCAGAGCAATACGGGCGCAATCAAGGCGAGCTGACCACGCGTCAGAACATCCAGCTTCACTACATGACGCTCGACCGCTTTCCCGCGATTCTCGATCGTCTGAAGGCGGTTGGGCTCACGACGATGGGAGGATGCGGCGATGTGGTGCGCAATATTACCGGATGCCCGGTCGCAGGTCTCGATCGCGCAGAGCTGTTTGACGTTACGGGATTAGTCTCAGAGGCCGCGGGATTTTTTTACGGCAATCGCGAGTACTCGGACCTTCCGCGCAAGCATAAGATCACGATCGCGGCCTGCCGCCATCAGTGCAACGCTCCCGAAATCAATTGCATCGCTCTGGTCGGCACGATTCACGACCGAAGCGAGGGTTTCGCGGTGCGCGTCGGCGGAGGACAATCCTCGACTCCGCGCCTCTCGCGCCATCTCGGAGTATTCGTCACACGCGAGCAGGCGATGCCGGTGATGCGCGCGATTATCGACGTGTGGCGTTCGACCACGGAGTACCGCATTTCGCGCGTCAAGGCTCGGCTCAAGTTCATGATCGACGACTACGGCGTCGAAGCCTTTCGCGATCTGGTCGAGGCGCGGCTCGGCTACAAACTCGAATCGTTGTCCGAGCTTCCGCTGCCCGATGGCGAGAGCGATCACATGGGAATCCATGAGCAGAAAGCGGCCGGACGCTTTTACATCGGCTTCCCGGTTTATCTGGGCGTTATGAGCGGGCGTCAGATGCAGGATCTCGCCGAACTCGCGGCGGGCTTCGGCGGCGAGATGCGGCTCACCCGGCGCCAGAACTTCATCCTCACCGGAATCCCGAAGGAACGGCTTGACGAAGTGGTTGCGAGCGTCGGCGAGATCGGCTTTCCGCTCCACGCCAACGGACTTTATGCGTCATCGATCGGATGTATCGGTGACCCGCATTGCAACTACGCCGTGACGCCGACCAAGGAAAAGCTCGCCACGATCATCGCGCGGCTGGTCGAACAATTTGGATCCGGGGTCGCCGATCTCAAGGTCAACCTCGACGGCTGTCCGCATGCCTGCGCCCAGCATTGGACCGGCGACATCGGCTTGCAGGGAACGACCGGGCGCGGGCCCAATGGACAGCCGCTGGAAGCCTTCGACGTGATTTTGCGCGGCGGTTTGGGGCGCGACGCTGCGATTGGCAGGCCCCTGCTGCGCCGCGTGCCGTCTGCGCGCGTCGAAGATACCGTCGCGCGGCTATTTGCCGGCTACCTCGCTCAACGATTGCCGGACGAGTCGTTCGTCAAGTTTTGCGTCCGGATGTCCGACGACGCTCTGATTGCTCTCGGCAATGGAGCAGGCGAAACCGCCACTCAAGCTACCGTTTAACTGCCGATCGGAAGACCCGAGGTCACTGATGGAAGCGCAAACTGAACACTACCTGATGGACGAACTGGAAGCGGGAGAGGCTGCGATCGAACTTGACGACAAGGAGCCGCAAGAGGTTCTGGCCTGGGCGATCGAAAAGTTCGGACGGCGGCTTGCAATCTGCTCGAGCTTCCAGGCCGAAGGCTGTGCGCTTATCGATATGGCGTGGCGGATCGACCCGGGTATCCGAGTGTTCACGATCGACACGGGCCGCCAGCCTGAAGAGACATACGGACTGATCGACCGCATCCGCGAAAAGTACGGCGTGCGCACCGAGACGTTTCTGCCGGACAGCGACGTTCTTCATCAGATGGTGACGAAGCACGGCAACAATCTTTTCTACCGCGACGTGAACCTCCGCCTGCTGTGCTGCCAGGTGCGCAAGGTGCTCCCG
>JASHZA010000131.1 GCA_030042765.1 Candidatus Binataceae bacterium
GATATTTTCAGAGCCGAGGATTGTGCATCGGACCCGACCTCGCGATTTGTTGTCCGTTACCATCACACGAACCTCACGCTGACGGTGCCGAGGCCTTCGAAGTTTGCCACGATCGAGTCACCGACCCCGACCGGAACCGCGCGGCACAACGCTCCCGGAATGATTACGCTGCCCGACGCCAGAGTCTGCCCAAATTCTGCGAGCTTGTTCGCGAGCCATGCCACCGGCTCGGCAGGATGACCGAGCACGGCGGAGCCGAGACCCTGCTCAACCAAGGCGCCATTCTTTTCCAACGTCATCGCGACCACGGCCAAATCGATCGCCGATGGCTTGGTCTTTTGTTCCCCGAGCACGACGCGCCCCGATGACGCGTTGTCGGCGATCGTGTCAGCCAGTGTGATCTTCCAGTCGCGGATACGGGAGTCGATTATCTCAAGGGCCGGGGTCACGTACTCGGCTGCGGCGAGGACATCCTGCCGCGAGACGCCGGGCCCGCGTAGTTCCCGCGCCAAAACGAACGCGATCTCCGGCTCAACCCGCGGCTGTATGAGCGAATTAAGGCCGCATTCCCCGCCAGTCGCGAGCATCATGTCGTCGAAAAGGTGTCCGAAGTCGGGTTCATTGACGCCGAGCATCTTTTGCATTGCGATGCTGGTGAGACCGATCTTGCGGCCCACGATCCTGCGACCGCTCACGACCCTTCGATCCACGTTCATCAACTGAATGGTATACGCGTCGTTTACGGTCAGTGCGCAACGTGCAGTTGGTGGATCGATCGCGAGGTGGTCGCGTTCGGCGCGCTCCAAGAGCGCGGCGATTTCCTTCATGTTTGACGCGTCCATTTAGTACTCACTGGTCAAGAAGTCCGTAACGAGGCAGTTGAACTCGTTCGCCTTCTCCCATTGCGCCCAGTGCCCACACTTTCCGAATACGTGCAGTCGAACGTCCTGCAATTGATTGAGCAAGAAGAAAGAGTGATCGAGGGTCACGGTGCGGTCGTCGCGTCCCCACACGACCAAGGTTTTGTGCTTGATGCTACCCAGATCCTTCCAGATTGGCTCGAACACGGCCCGACTGCCGGGAGACAAGATCGGGTTCGCGAGCAAATCCGGCTGGATGCTCGCCTCGTAGCGTTCTTTGATGAGTTGATCGGTAAGCGCCGAAGCGTCGTAAACCATCACATTGAGAAAAGACCGCAGCTTCTCGATGGAGGGGCCTGGAGGGGCGTAATAGCCCATCAGATGTTTGATGCCCTCCGCTGGTTGCGGCGTGAACAGCGCCAATGAAGGCGCGCCCATCAGAACGATTCGCTGAATGCGATCAGGATAGTCGAGCGCAAGCTTCATGGTAGTTGCGCCCCCGAGCGAATTGCCGACAAAGTGCGCTTGCGGGATATCGAGCGCGTCCATGAGGTCCTTAATCCCGCCAGCCATGAAGGCGAGCATTCCGCCCTCGACCCTCGGCTTGTCACTTTTTGCGAAGCCTGGCAAGTCCGGCAGGAATACATGAAAGCGTTCCGCGAAATGATCCACATTCCGGCGATAGTTGCTCCATCCGCCCGCACCCGGGCCGCCGCCGTGGATCATGATCAAAGCGGGGCCTCTTCCGGCTTCATGATAGTGGAGCCTGAGTGCTCCGGCTTGCACAAATTTGCCAGTTCCTTCCTCGGTGAGAGCCATTTTATTCCTCCGCGAGATCGCGATTCGCCCGACGGTGCACTTCGGAGACGCAATGACTGGTTATCGCGCCTATCTTAACACCTTACCCGGTTGCGCACGCCTCAAAGATTTCTGCCTCCGGCCGGTTCGACAAAGCTGCGGACGAGCCGCGCCAGCGCCCCCAAAACTTGTGCGGCGGCCCTCATTTGTCCTATAGGTCTGCCTAACGCAAGGGTCAAAACGGAAATTCCGGGACTTAGCTGCCGGCGGTAACGGTTCAGAGACTGCATAGCGAATGACGGCTAAAAGGGATTCTTATGGACGATCGATTCATCACTGCCGGCCGGTTCCGAACGCGCTACCTGGAAGCCGGCGAGGGGCGCAGTGTAATCCTGCTCCATGGCGGCGGTGCCGGGGCGGATTCGCTCGGTAACTGGAAGACCTGCATACCGATCTTTTCAAGACGTTTCCGCGTCCTGGCGGTGGACATGATCGGCTTCGGGAAGACCGAGAAACCCGATCCGGCGGCATTCACTTACAGCCAGGACGCCCGCATCGCCCATCTTGCAGACTTCATCACCGCGATGGGCCTGCGCAAGGCCTTCCTTGTGGGCAATTCGATGGGCGGAGCGACGGCTTTGGGGGTCGCGATGCGACAGCCTGAACTGGTTGACAAACTTGTGCTGATGGGGAGCGCGGGACTCAATACCGAGCTCAGCGATTCGGTCCGCACGATCCTTTCCTTCGCCCCGAGCCGGGAAAACATGGAAAAGCTGGTCGGGGTGCTCACCAGTCAGGGTTTCCACGTCGATCCGGAACTTATCGAGTACCGTCTCGGCCTCACGCGCCAGCCGGGCGCGATGGAGGCCTACGGCGCCGCGATGAAGTGGATCGCGCAGCAGGGCGGGCTGTTTTACCCGGAAGAAGAGATAGCGAAGGTCAAGCACAGAACGCTTATCGTTGGCGGCAAGGATGACAAGGTTGTGCCTCCGGAGATCAACTGGAAGTTTTCCCAGTTGCTGGAAAACTCGTGGCTCCACCTGATTCCCCATTGCGGCCACTGGGCGATGATGGAACGGCCGGAGGAGTTCACCGAGGTCACGAGTTGGTTTTTGGAACAGGCATGACTTGCAGGGACCGGTCGGTCGGCGGAGCGGCACGCTAAATCTTTCCTGAGCAAGAGCGGTCAGTAGCAAATCGTGGGTCTGTTTAGCGGGGTCGAAACCAGGCCGGGATATCGTCCCTCGTACTTCCCACCGTTCGTTTCGCGGCGGCACCTCGGGTAACGCGATCCATGGTAGACCGGGCTCGGCCGGCGGCGCTGCGATTTGCCCAGCCGGTTGAGATGGCCGGCGCTTGAGCGGTCTATTTCAGAGGCTGGATACCCCTATTAATCCGGCTTGCAAGCCTGCGCCATGCCACCTTGCAGGCATCGGGCTTGAACAAATGTTCGCTCGTCCATGCCTCGTCGTTGCGGTAAAACTCTTCGAGTCCCTCGCGCGCCCAGATGTCCTGATCGTTGAAGCCGCGCAGGGCGAGCGTTTTCCAGAGCGAATCAAACTCCAGGCGGAATGCTTCCACCTCATCGGCGGACTTCGCCTGCTTGCCGAGGACGCGCCAGTACATATGACGATCCACGTCGACCGGCACGTACCACTCGAACTGGATCAGTTCGGGGTCCGGCCACGGATCAACCTTGAGCGAGCCGGGCATCCAGATCGAAACGGTGGCGGCAACCCTTTTCTCACCCTTGAGCCCGCGGGACTCGACGACCTTCTCGCCGCCGATCGATGCCTCGAACACCGGCGAATAGCTTTGCGCCATGTGGTCCAAGACGCCCTTGGGCTCGGACTGGTCGCGAACCTCGATTCCCTGCCTATTGCTTGGAACCAAGCCGATCGGGAGCATCAGCCGATTGCCCGGGATCAGCACAGAGTCGCGGTGAATGTAGATGTGGGTCGTGTCGAAGCCGTTCTCCGCGCCCACACGCCAGTTGGTCTTGACATCGTCCCGGATGCCGTTGATTGCAAGACCGTCGTCGAGAAAGCCGGGCGGAACGTCGTGGGAGAGGGGGCCCGGGGCGCCGTCGCCGATGAAGACGAACACGATCCCTTTAGCTTCGGCCACAGGATAGGTCTTGAGGCTGAGCTTGCCGCACAGCTTTGATCCGGGTTCAGTCAGGATCGCCACGAGCTTGCCGTCCAGCAAGCTATAGGTGAATCCGTGATACCAGCAGGTGATCGTGTCGGCGGTGTAACACTCGGGTTTACGCGAGAAGCGAACGCCCATGTGGAGGCATTGATCCTGCACAGCCCGAACCGTGCCGTTGACGCGCCTCAGGAGCAATTTTTCGCCCAGCAGCCGCACTCCCTTGGCCTCGCCGCCCGCCAGTTCTTCGCTCAATAGCGCCGGGTACCAGTAATTGCGAAAGCCGAGCTTGGCCTTGACGTAGTCGGCGAAGGAACCTCGTGCCTGGGCGAAGTCCTCGGGGGTTTCGAGGTGAAGCTCGCCGCCGCTGCCTGCCGCAGTTTCGTCCTTGGTTGGCATTTTGACCGGTTCTCCCGACCTGTCCGTGCCTTCGAATGGAGAGGCTTGTTCCAGATCGCGGTATTTTGTCTTAAGCATTAGCAGCTCAGGTCCGCTCAGCACCAGCCCCCTTTGGCGTCTACGACCCCGAAACCGTGCGCTGGCGCGCATGGTCCTACCCCTTTTAGTATCCCCATTCGTAAGTTAGTATTTGCCGAGATTTTGGGTACATCACCACCATCCCGGATGGTCCGAGTCCGAAGAGCATCACGATCATCACGACAACTGGGAGCATCACCACGACAGGGACTGACGATCTCTGGCTCCGCTCCTCTGCGATCCGCAATCGCGCGTATTGGGGTGCTCAGGACGCGGGCGCGGAGGCAGACTCGCAGGACGCAAGAAGCGAAGATCTGAAGCACCCTGACATAGTGAGGTGACCGGAATGACAACGGGAAGACCGAAAAGACGCACTCGGTCGCCGCGTGATGTTGCTTGCCGCCAGGTGACGGATGCCTTTCCCTGGGACGAAACGCCGCGTCACCTGATTCGTGATCCAGTCGATCCACTTGACGCCTATCAACGACTCGTGTCCTCAAGCAGGTTGGCG
>JASHZA010000132.1 GCA_030042765.1 Candidatus Binataceae bacterium
CCATATGACCAGCGAGGTCGTTTAACGATCTCATGACCAGGTTGGCCATCGCGGAAAAGCCGTTGATATCGAGCGCGTCCATTATCCCCTGCAGACTGTAGTTTCGCGCCAGATCCGAGAAACACATTCGGATGAACTGTTCCTGGGGGAGCGCGAGCCACGCAGGATGTTGCTTTGCTTCGAAGCTGAAAAACTGGAGTAGCGACTGCTTTAGAAAGGGACCCTGAAGCAGGACTTCCCTCATGTACTGGTGCACCGTCTCGTAGAGGGCAAGGCCGGCGCCCGAAGCCGCGCCCAGCAGGATGCCGTCGAGTGGTTCGTGCACCGCCATCTCTTGCCGCCAGGGAGACCTTAATTTCGTTGCGATCAGGCAAAGCAGCAGCACTGGCACAATCTTGGTTGCTTCTTCGACCATTCCGATAGTCACTACGTTCTCGAGAAAGCGTCCAAAGATGCCCAGATGCGCCTCATCTGGAAAGAGAACCGACCCCAGCCCCTCTGCCAGGATATAGTGGAGTGGAGGCCAGACGGTATTGATCGAGAGGAATCCGAGCAGCATAGCGGCGAGCAGGACCACGGTGGGTTTTGGTTTCCCACACATCCGGTAGACGAGGTACACAAATATCGCCGCAATGTAGGCGCCGAACACCCAGGCAAAACAGTCGAAGGCGCCGACATTTATGTATCCGTTCGGCGAGCGATATTTGCAGGAGTCCGGGAACGCCGCGATTAGCCCGAGGATCGACGAAACCACGATTGTGAACACGGCGGGGGCGAGAAACCCCTTGCTCCCCACGGAACGCCACATCGTGAAAATCGGGAACAGCTGTCTTAGCTTGATCGTCCCCCCGCGCATCACCTGGCCACCACGTTGCCTGTCCATAAAATTTCCTCCGCGATCGGTCGGCACGGCTCCAGCTACGAAATGGACGAGGCGATAGGATGCACAACTTTTTGGTTGATGTAAATCAACGCAGCCACCTTTGGCATAACGTAGGATGTTTCAGGAACTCCCTCACTGCTCGCAGAGGATAAAGACGCGCGAGCGAGGGTTTTTCTGACGCAGCGTGTAGCGGCCCGCCAACCAACCCGGGTCCCACCGGATAGAGCTGGCGCCCCCTGCGGGATTCGAACCCACGGCCCCAGGATTAGGAATCCTGTGCTCTATCCATCTGAGCTAAGGGGGCGCCGCCGTGATTATGCCGCTTCGGACCGCCGTTACAAAGCTACCCGCTCCCCACACGAGTATCGCCCCCGCCCCAGGATGCGCAAAGGGATGACCGGCTTTGTCCGTCCAACCCGCCCTTCCAAAACCGCGCAATCGCGCGCCGCTCCCGCTATAATCGCCCCAGCGCAACTCGCGCGGAGGCAGCCGCGAGATGAACCGAAAGATCGAAAAGACCGACGAGGAATGGCGCAAACTGCTGACCCCCGAGCAATTCGCCGTCGCCCGGGAGAAGGGGACCGAGCGCCCCTTCACCGGCCGCTACTGGGACTTCCACGATAAAGGCGTCTACCTATGCGTATGCTGCGGCAACGAGCTCTTCAGCTCCGATACCAAGTATGACTCGGGCTGCGGATGGCCGAGCTTCTACGCGCCTCTCAACGAGGAACACGTCGAGAACGCCGCCGACAACAGCTACGGGATGCGCCGGATCGAAGTGATGTGCAGCCGATGCGGCGCTCATCTCGGCCATGTTTTCGACGATGGCCCGCAGCCAACCGGCCTGCGCTATTGTATGAATTCCGCGTCGCTCAACTTCGTCAAGAAGGAATAGCGCCCTCGGGGGATTTCCCCTTGTCTGCGCCGAATTTCCGCTCCAGACGGCAGTTTGCGCTCGCGCCGGCACGCGCGGATAATCGGGCTGAATTTAGGTTTTCACTCTGCGATGTCTCCTTCATCGGTTGCCCCCCTGACGACTGTTCCCAACGCCGCACCCGCATCGACTGTGGCCGCGGTAGACGTCTCCGGCATCAGTTTCAGCTATGGCGAACGGCCGGCGCTCCGCGACGTAAGTTTTTCGATCGCACGCGGTGAAATCTTCGGGCTGCTCGGTCCCAACGGCGGCGGCAAAACGACCCTCTTCAAGTTGCTGTCGACTCTGGTCCCGCTCGAGTCCGGCCAGGCGCACATCCTCGGACACGATCTGACGCTCGAGAGCTCCGCCCTGCGCCGCCGAATCGGTGTCGTCTTCCAGCATCCCAGCGTCGACGGCCTGCTCACGGTGGCCGAAAACCTGGCGCATCACGGCCGCCTTTACGGGATTAGCGGATCGCGGCTCAAGGAACGGATCGCCACGATGGTTGCGCGGCTCGGATTGGATCAGCGCGCGGCCGACCTCGTGCAAACGCTCTCGGGCGGCTTGAAGCGCCGGGTCGAACTCGCCAAGGCGCTGCTGCATCAACCTGAACTCCTGATCCTCGATGAGCCCAGCACCGGCCTCGACCCCGCCGCGCGGCGCGATTTTCTGAGCCATCTCGAACATCTGCGAGATCAGGACGGCGCTACGATTATTCTCACCACTCATCACATGGAAGAAGCCGAACGCTGCGACCGAATCGGCGTTTTGCATCAGGGGCGGCTGGTTGCGATCGCTCCGCCCGGCGAACTCAAGGCGCAAGTCGGGGGCGACGTCGTCGCGATTACCGCCGCCAATCCCGTGGCCTTGCGCGACAAGCTGCAGCAGCGGATGCACGTGACGGCCGCGATCGTCGACGGCTCGCTCCGCGTCGAACGTCCGCGCGGCCACGAGTTCGTGCGCGACGTGGTCGAGGCTTTCGGCAACGAAATCGACACGGTCACCTTCGGCAAACCCACGCTCGAAGACGTCTTCGTCCATCTGACCGGCCAGCGCTTCCACGCCGGCGCGCAGCAGGACGGCCGATGAGCGGGCCTGTCCTACAGGCCGGCACGCTATGGCTGCGCGAGATCCAGCGTTTTCGCCGCCAGCGCAGCCGCGTGATTGGTTCGTTTCTCCAGCCTCTCGTCTTCTGGATCCTGCTGGGCGCGGGCCTCAAGGCTTCGTTCCGCCCGGCCGGGATGCCGCCCGATATCAACTACTTTCAGTACCTCTATCCCGGATTCATCGTGCTGGTGCTGCTCTTCACCGCCATCTTCGCGACCATCTCGACCGTCGAGGATCGCCGCGAGGGGTTTCTCCAGAGCGTGCTGGTCGCGCCCATCTCGCGCCCGGCCATCGTGATGGGCCAGGCGCTCGGCGGCGCCACCCTCGCCTGGATTCCGAGCTGCCTCTTTCTCGTGCTCGCGCCGCTCGCCGGAATCAGCCTTAGCATCGGCGCCGTCATCGTCGCCGCCCTGATGATGGCGGTGATCGCATTTGCGCTCACCTGCATCGGCCTCCTGATCGCATGGCGCATCGAATCGACGCAGGGCTTCCACGCGATCATGAACCTGATCCTGATTCCGATCTGGCTGCTGTCCGGCGCATTCTGGCCGGTCAGCGGCACGCCCGCCGTGCTCCAATGGGCGATGCGCCTTAATCCGCTAACCTATGGCGTCGCCGCCCTGCGAGAGGGACTCTACCTCGGACACACGGGCGGGACTGCCTCGATGCCAGGGTTCGCCTTCTCGTGCGCGGTCGCGATCGCGTTCGCGATAGCCATGTACGCGATGGCGGCGCGCGTCGCCCGCCGCTCCACCGCCTTCTGATTCTCGTCAGCGGTTTCGGCGGAGTCTCGCTACAGCGGATCGAAATACGCCGCCGTACGGCCGTCGAAATGGAACTCGTGCGCGAGACGGATCCAGCGGCGGTCCCGCCCATGAAGCGGCTCGGGCAGCCGCTCCAGCGGAAAGAAACCAACATCCACCGCTTCCAGCGGATTCGGCCTGAGCTCTCCCCCTTCGAGCCTGCAATAGAAGAGCATCGAATAGATGTGCCGCGCGGGCGATCCGATCTTTAAGCTGTCGGTCACGCCGATCAGCCGAATCGGCGTCGCGACGAGGCCGGTCTCCTCGCGCACTTCGCGCGCCGCGTTCTCCGCCGGCGAGATCCCGACGTCGCAAAACCCCGTCGGATACCACCAGCGCCCGCTCGGCCGCTGGAGCATCAGGATTTCATCGCGCTCGTTGAAAACGATCGCGCCGCATCCCACCGCCGCCGTCACGTACCCTTCGTAACCGCTCCTGACTTCGCTGCGCCAGCGATCGAGAATTTGCGATGTCGCCGCGCCGGTGCCGTCCAGTGCGGAGCTCATCCGCGCCGCCTCCGACAGCAACTCCTCGTAGCGCTCCACGTCGAAGCCCGGAGGCGCAAAAGCGAGCCCCGTGCGCGCGATCGCACTCACCCGTTCGATAAAGCGGGCCAGTTCGAGCAAAAAATCCTCCTGCGCCATGTCACGACTCCTGGGATTCAAGGGTAACAGTACGCCTCGCGCCGCCGAAGAGCCTTCGCGCCCGTCGCCGCCCGGATTTTTTGCGCCGCTCCTTGCGGCTCGTCAGCACCTCAAGGATCATCGCTGGTATGACCGACCCTTGGCGCCTGGAGAAATTCACGCTGCCGGGCGGACTGCGGATGCGGATCGCGCGGGCGGGGCAGGGTGATCCGCTGGTCGTGATGCTGCACGGGTTCCCGGAATGCTGGTACTCGTGGCGCCATCAGTTGCGCGCGCTAGCACCGTATTGCGAATGCGCCGCGCCCGAGATGCGCGGTTATGGCGAGACCGACGCACCGCGCGGAGTCGGGAATTACCGCATCGGGAAGCTGGTCGATGATGTCGCGGGGCTGATCCAAACGCTCGGACGCAAACGCGCCGTAATCGTCGGCCACGACTGGGGCGGCGCGGTTGCCTGGGCCACGGCGCTGATTCGGCCCGAGATCGTCGAGCGCCTGTGCGTGATGAATTGTCCGCACCTGGCGAAGTTCCTGGTCAATATCCGCTCGAACCCGCGCCAGATGCTGCGTAGCTGGTACATGTTGTTCTTCCAGATCCCGTTCCTGCCCGACGCGATGCTGCGGATGCGCGGCGCCGCGATGGTCGCCGGCGCGATTCGCTCGAGCGCCTTCAACAAGGCTGCGTTCACCGACGACGACCTCGAGTATTTTCGCAACGCCTTCAGACATCGCTACGCCGCCACCGCCGCGATCAATTACTACCGCGCGCTGATGCGGCGCGACTTCTTTGCGAAGCCGCCCGCGGACCATTGGCTGATGCGCAAGATTGGCGCGCCGACCCTGCTGATTTGGGGCGAGCACGACGTCGCGCTCGGCAAGGAGCTGACCTACGGGATGGAGGATCTGTTCACCGGCCCGTTCGAGATCAAGTACATCGCGGACTCCGGCCACTGGGTCCAGCAAGAAACACCCGACCTGGTGAATCAGTACTTGAAGGAGTTCCTCGGCCTGCTTGGCGCTTAAGGCCTTCCCGGCAGATGGCAGACCTTGAGCAGCGCGTCGGCCAATTTGTTCGGCTCCGTCACCATCGCATCGTGGCCGGCCCCAAGCTCGCAGTAACGCCACGCTTCCGCGCGCGCCCGCTCCGCGAATCGCCCGAACGGTTCCGTCTTCGGATTCGTGCAATAGATATAGCTGCGCGTCAGATGGATCGCCGCTATATTCCGGGTCGGCAGCCTCTCCTCGAAGGTCTTGAGCGGTTGCGCCGCCAGCTTGGCTCCCACCCATTCTGCATTGGCGAGATCGTTGAGGCCCCATCGTTCCAGCGGCGGCCACGGCATCCGCCAACCGTCCCCCTCTGCGCGGGCTCTCTCCTGCAGCTCGCGACGTATGCTGGTCGGCATAAGGTCGAACACCGAATCCCCGCCGTAGGGCACGACGCCGTCGAGGAAGACTAGGTTGTCGATACGTTTGGGCACCCTCTCGGCCACGCCGCTGATCACCATTCCGCCGTAGCCATGACCGACCAGCACCGCCTCGTTCAGGTTCTCGCCCTCCATCACGCCAACGACGTCCTTGACGTGGGTGCTCAGGTCGATTTCGGGTTTGGCGAGGTCGGCGCGTTCGCCGAGTCCGCTGAGGGTCGGGGTGAATACGTTATGACCGGCGGCACGCAGGAGTGGTACAACTCGTTGCCAACACCATCCTCCATGCCAGGCCTCATGTACCAGCACGAAAGTTGCCATGGCGGTTGACCTCCCGTCCGGGCTTCTTGGGCTATGTTCGCTAGCGTAGCAGGTATCTATCACGATCGGCGGGAAACTTCACCGGGCGACAATTCGCAGGCAGCCGCGTCGCATTGCTGCGCGAGGTATGAAGCTGACGCCGATCGGGCGGCGCAAGATCAAGAGCGCAGGCCGCGAAGCGGCGCGCGTGCGCGGCGGGGTATCGATGGGCTAGAATAAAGCCCTCTATGCGCTGGACTACCGACAGGATTCGTCAGACGTTCCTGGACTTCTTCGCGGAACGAGGCCACACAATCGTTCCCTCGGCGTCGCTCGTGCCCAAGGGCGACCCGACGCTGCTCTTCACCAACGCCGGGATGGTGCCGTTCAAGGACTATTTTCTCGGTGTGCGATCGCCTACGTCGCGCCGCGTAGCGGACTGCCAGAAGTGCCTGCGGATTTCCGGGAAACATAACGACCTCGAGGCGGTTGGCCGCGACAGCTACCACCATACATTCTTCGAGATGCTCGGGAATTGGTCGTTCGGCGACTACTACAAGGCCGAGGCGATCGCGTGGCATTGGGAGCTGGTCACCAAGGTCTGGGAGATACCGGCGGAGCGGTTGTGGGCGACGGTCTTCAAGGACGACGACGAGGCGGAAGAGGCCTGGCTGAAACTTAAAGTAATTCCTCAGGAGCGGGTGCTGCGCTTCGGCGAGCGCGACAATTTCTGGGAGATGGGTGACGTCGGGCCGTGCGGTCCGTGCTCGGAGATCCATATCGATCGCGGCGCGGAGGCAAGCGCCTTCTGCACCCATCCGCGGGGCGGATGCGGCGTCAACGTCGATGGCTGCTCGCGCTTTATCGAGCTCGGGAACCTGGTCTTTATCCAGTACAACCGCGACGCCGCCGGGAATCTGACGCCGCTGCCGATGAAGCATGTGGATACAGGGACCGGGCTCGAGCGGGTGGCCGCGGTGATGCAGAGTCTCGAGACCGGGCGCTACCTGGGCAATTACGACATCGACGTGTTCCAACGCATAATCCGCGCAATCGAGGAGGCCGCCGCCCAGTGGGGCCATCCGTATCGCTACGGCCAGAGATTCGGCGACGCGGATGCGAACCAGGTTCAAGAAGCGGTTGAGGTTTCTTTCCGCGCGATCTCCGACCATGCCCGGACGATGAGCTTTCTCGCGGCCGAAGGAGTGGTGCCGGGGAATACCGACCGCGAATACGTGATGCGCCGAATTATCCGGCGTGCCGCCCGCCACGGCCGTTACCTGAGCATCCATCAGCCCTTCCTCGCGACGGTGTGCGAGGGAGTGATCGAGGCGATGAGCGGCGCCTATCCGGAGCTCGAACTCGAGTCGGAGCGGATCGCAAAGGTGGTGACGCTCGAAGAGGAACGTTTCGGCGAGACATTGGACCGCGGACTCGAGCTGTTGAACGATCAACGCCGTCGGCTAGCGGATGCCGAGAAACGGGTGCTCTCGGGCGAGTTCGCGTTCAGGCTGTTCGATACTTACGGCTTTCCGCTCGACCTGACCCAGGATGTTCTGCGCGACGACGGAATTGAAGTAGACGCTAAGGAATTCCATCGTCTGATGGAGGAGCAGCGCGAGCGCGGCCGCGCGGCTCGCAAGGAGGAGACGGCGGCGCCAGAGATCATCCTGGCGCCCGGAGTCACGTCGCGCTTCGTCTACGGGCGATACGAAGCCGACTCGGAGGTGCAGGCGGCAGAGGGCGACGGCAACCGCAGGATCACGCTGGTGGCGGCCGAGACGCCCTTTTATCCCGAGGGCGGCGGCCAGGTCGGCGACCGCGGGGTAATCGAAGCCGAATCTGGAGCGTTACTTGAAGTCAACGACACGCGCCGGCATGACGGGTCGATCCTGCATCTCGGGCGTATCCTGCGCGGCGAAATCGGCGAATTCGCGCGCGGGCGGCGCGTCAAACTGCGGGTCGATCGCGAGCGGCGCGACGCGGCGATGATC
>JASHZA010000133.1 GCA_030042765.1 Candidatus Binataceae bacterium
GCGCGGGCTTCTTACGGACGCGATAGTTGCCCATTCGACGACCAACGCCTTGCTCGCGGGATACGTCGTCATTACGGGCAATTGGTCGCTCTGGAACTAGGTATCTAAGCGAGGATTATCTCGATTTATCAGACCCGACGCTGCTTAATGAGACATTCCTCGAGGGCGGCAGACTATCCCGAGACTCGGCCCCAGCATCGGCAGGTCCGAGATGAAGAGTCCCTTCGCCGAGATAATCTCAAAATGGCGCGTCACTGCCCGGACAAAGTCGCGGTCGTCGAAGCCGCAATGCTCGTGGCGCGACACCCGGTCCATGCGTCCCAACGCCTGATTCCAGAATTCGCGCGACCACATGGTTGGGAACTCCTCGTCATTGATGCCAAGCATCCGTTTAGCAACATGTTTGGCGACAAAAATAGGACCGCGCTCGACCGGCACGGTGATAAACATCAGGTCGGTGACTGCCTGTCGAAATTTGGCCAGGTAGCCTTCAACGTACTCGGGCAGGGCATGTTCAAATGTTTCCAGACAAACGCCAATCTGTCCCTGCGACTTGATCTGCATCTCGCCCGGTGACTTGCAAATGGTGAACGAAAGTTCGGGGCGAGCGGCGTACTTTTCGCGGGCGAAGTCGATGGATTCGTGCCAATTCGCATCGAAGCCCTGAAACTGGGCGACTTCCACACCGGTCGCTTCGAGCGTATCGATTACCCGCCCGTCGCTGCATCCCAGCTCGACAACGCTGACGCGTTTGTAACCAGCGCGCCGAATGTAGTTCGCCAGCCAGTGAAAGCAGCGCAAGTGGAGGCTGAGGCGCAGTTTCCCACTGGAGAAAGGCTCGAGCTTGGTGTGAGCAGTCGCCACAGCGGTCGCTCCGACGGAGATGACCTCGCAGCATTCGCCTAGATTGTTTTCACTACAACAAGAGTAAGTAACTTTGCAAGGGCAGTGATAGCCAGAAATAAGCGAACAGGAAAAGCAACATTAGACACAGGAAATTGCGTCTGGCTTCCCCATCTCAACCGCGCTCTAGCAGCAACCGCGAACACGGTTGCTGCTAGGGTAACTCCGCACCAGGCCGGTACTATCCCTCTGCTTCAGTTACACAGATTCCCAAGCCGATGCTTACACGCTTCTTCGGAGAAGACGCGAAAATTGATGACCGGCTGGCGGAGCGAGGTGAATTCGAACTTAACGCGACAATACAACGCCGCTCAGTCACTCATTTGACGGCGCAAATAGGCCATCAGCGTCGGCTCTAGAAGTTCATTCGGATCCATATCAAGCAGCCGGCGCTCGTCGGAGCTTAAGGCTTGCGCGTCGCGCTGCGAAAACCGGCGCGTGTACCACCTTTCCCAAAGCACCTTTTGCTCCATCAATTCTGTAAATCGGACAGTGGAATCCACGATATAGCTCCTCGTCGACGATGCGGGATGGACGGAACAGTCAGATCAGTTAAGTCCTTCAACGGTCGGCTTCCAAACGCCCATACACTTCCCTCATGCCTAACGCTACGTTGAACGACATAGTTCTGCGAGTGAGGTTCGAGCAAGAATCCACAGTCTAAAGTTTGCCATCTGAGTCAAAATCATTACGGTAAACATTTCCAGATGAGACCGGGCCAGAGCACTAACGATTAGGACAAGAACGAGGGAGTCGTGCGCGTGCGGGAGAGCACCGCGACCGCCCGCAGGCCGTCGGTAAAATATTCATCGCCGGTCAGGTTGCGGCGCGGCGCAGAGGCGGGCGCGGCCTCCGCGCCGGGAACGAAGCCGAAGCGGGCGACACGGCCAGCGAGGCGCAGACCATCCAGCACGTAGTTGCGCGCTTCATCAACGTCGGGATCGATCAGGTGAGTCGTCAGGTTCCAGGTTCTCGGCGTGAAGCGGACGCCAATATCGCGGCTGACCTGGCCGATCCACACCGGTTGGCCGTCAAAGCGAACACCGCTGGCCCACAGACGCAGGTGGAGGCGCTGGTTGAGACTCAAGCGGGCGCGTTGCAGCGCAAGATCCTGCTCGCGCCCGTCGAGATACAGCGGACTCACCGGGGAGTAACGGTAATGCGATTCCAGCAGGAAGGCCTTGGCGGTCTTCCAAGCAGTGCCGAGTGTGAGCGACTCGGTCTCGTCCCAGGTGCTCAGGCACTCCTCGATGCTGGTGCGGTCGCCCACAATGACCAGATTGAGCGGATCGCCCTCGGCGGTGCCGCGCGCGTTGCTGGTGCAGCGCGGTTGCCGTTGCACCCAATCCTTCAGTGCAGCCTCGTCAAGTTCTTCGGCCTTGCCGGTTGCTTGTTGCGCTTCCTCGGTCGGACGCGGCAGCACCAACCCGGGCACCTCGACCGTGAACGGAAAGTCCAGCGAGCGGCTGCGGCCCAGTAATCGTACGTCTACCTGTTTCATCGCTTCGTCCAACGGAGTGAAAAGGTAGCCGCTCACCTTCTTCCCCGACGGGATGACCCCTGTGGGGAAACTCACCGCACGGAAAAGTTTGTCTAGGCGCTGGTTTGCGGCGCGCGCGCCCAGGATCTTGAGCGGCACGAGTGGGAGCAGAGGAAGGAACAGCCATCCGAGCAGCCCGAATGCCACCAACCGCTTGCCCACCCCAAAGTGCACCAGGTCGGCAGCCTCCAGCGGCGTATAGTAATCGGGATCAAGTTGGACCCGGTCCAGCCATAACGGCTCGCCGCCGCCGTTCACTACCTCCAGCCAGACCGCCTGCAACCCTTGGCGCGAAAGCCGGACCCCAAACACCCGTTCGCTCTCCCGGTCGCTTGGCACCGCAACCGTGGTCTCAACATCACTGTCCCGCTGGGTATGAGCCCGTTCAAGGAAGGAGCGCTCCTCCGGATGCGGAGAGTAGTCGATGGCCAGCCATCTCAGCAGCGGGAACAGCCGGTTTGACATGCGCTCTGTTCTTATCCAAGCCGCCCGATGTCAGCAAACTCAGCTTCAGAATACCCACGGCTCACTAGCGAAAAATCATGATACTCAAAGCCCCACTATTCTTGGCGGTACCAACTCTTGGTCCTAGGTCGAGTGTTCGGGCGGGAGGACTTTCGTTAAAAGACGACCATCGGCTGGGCTTTCTACGTTCCTCTGCTCGCCGGCAGGGCCGAAGGTCCAACGCTCGTCGTCGCCCCGACGGCTCAGAGCGCTACTGCCGCCGAAGCGCGGCGTTTTTCCGGGGAAGTGAGCGCGGGCCCCTTAACGAAGTTGAGACGGGAAGATATCGTCTTGCCGGTCAGAGCATTGCGTGACTTCAAGCGCGCGATAAGGGAGCCTAAACGCGCGCGCCGAAACGGGCCTCGCGATTATCGAACGCCGGACAATGATTAACTCAAGCCGGTAGGGGCAACCCCTTTCCGTGCGCAAATGTGAGAGGGCTTACATTGGGCATTGTGTCCCCCATATTTGTTTCAATCGGCAGGTTTCTTCGTCGCGAATTCGTCGCAGCCTTGCCGGTATTTTTCTTTTTTGTGGTCGGATTCCTGCTTCTGCTTTTGCTCATTAAACTGGCGCTAGCAAACTTCTCCATTGAGATGCCGGCGCTTTCAAAGGCCGTAGTCGGGGCGCTGTTTGCTGCCAAGGCGGTGCTCATACTCGACGAGACTTCCCTTGCGCGTCGTCTTGAGCACTATCGCCGGATTGTCGCAGTCGCCGTTAAGACGTTCTTCTACGGCGCCGTCGCACTGCTGCTGGGCTATCTGGAACGAATTCTGGACGAGGCACATCACGTGCACAAGTTCGGCGCGGCGGTCCAATACGTGAGTGCTCATGCGAATGTATATCGATTGCTCGCGTGGACGCTGGGGATAAGCCTCGTGTTTGCAATCTACTTCGCGTTGTTCGA
>JASHZA010000134.1 GCA_030042765.1 Candidatus Binataceae bacterium
ACCCGTCGCTGGCGCCCGCGGGCTCGTTCAGGGGAAAGAAGTGGTACATCGTGATTCTCGCGTGGCTGGACCCGCATTGGGCGAGAGTGTGCGAGGCGATCGGCAGGCCGGAACTCGTGCGCGATCCGCGGTTTATCGATAGCACGGCGCGATCCCGCCATAAGCAGGAGATAATTGATCTGATCGAGGGATGGCTGGCCACGATGCCGAGCGACGAAGCGGCGGTTGATGCGCTGCGTGCACATCGCGTCCCGGTAGGACCGATACTGTCCGTGCGCGAAGCGATGATGCATCCGCACGTGCGCGAGCGCGGCACCGTGAGAAAAGTGAGCGACCCGATCCTGGGGGAGTTTGAAATTCCGGGATTCCCGCTTCGGTTTTCGGGATTCCCCGAGGAACTCGAACTAACAGCGCCGATGCTGGGAGAACATAACGAGACAGTCTTACGCACTTACCTCGGCTATTCGCAGGAGCGGATCGGCCAGCTCGTGAAGGACCGCGTGCTCCATAGCGCACCGCATTGAAAGTGAATGCCGTCACAACGGCCGAACCGCCCAACTTGATGAACTCGCAGGGAGGTGGAACATGGCCGCGGCCGCCAGCAGGCCAGTAGACCCCGCCACTGTCGCGACGAAGGAAACTGCGAAGATTTCCGGCGGTAACCCGTTCGCCCAAGCTCTCAAGAACGAGGGAGTCGACGTTATTTTCATGCTCTGGGGCGGGCGCGCGAATCCGGAAAAATGCGCGCTGATTAACGTCTGGATCGCTCGGGACGTTTATTCGTCCGGGACGATGAAGCCGACGATGTACAAGTAGAAATTGTGAGGGAATCGATGGATAAGGCGTTGGCAGGTGTTCGCGTTCTGGATATGACGCACGTTCAGTCCGGTCCAAGTTGCACACAGATTCTGGCATGGCTAGGCGCCGACGTAATCAAGGTCGAGCTGCCCGGCCGCGGCGATATTACTCGATCGCAGCTTCGCGACCTGCCGAATGTCGACAGCCTCTATTTCACGATGCTCAATTGCAACAAAAGGAGTCTGACTCTCAACCTCAAGTCCGCCAAGGGGAGAGAGATTTTCGCCGCATTAATCAAACGTGCCGACATCCTGGTCGAAAATTTCGGTCCTGGCGTGCTCGACCGCCAGGGCTTCCCATGGGAACGAATCCGGGAAGCCAACCCGAAGATTATCTACGCGTCGATAAAAGGGTTTGGCGCCGGACCGTTTCTCGAATCGAAGGCTTACGAAACGATCGCGCAGGCGATGGGCGGTGCGATGAGCACGACCGGATTCGAGGACGGACCGCCCACCAGCACGGGTGCCCAGATTGGCGATTCCGGGACCGGAATTCATGTTGTCGCAGGAATCCTTGCCGCGCTCTACCAGCGCACGCACAGCGGACGCGGGCAGCGCGTCGAGGTCGCGATGCAGGATGCGGTTCTGAATTTGTGCCGGGTCAAGCTGCGAGATCAGCAGCGTCTCAGCCATGGGCCACTGGCCGAATACCCCAACCGCACCTTTGGCGATACGGTCCCGCGTTCCGGAAACGCTTCTGGCGGAGGCCAGCCGGGAGCGGCGCTGCGCTGCAAGCCCGGTGGGCCGAATGACTACTGCTACGTGATTATTCAGCCGCAAATCTGGACTGACCTGGCTCGGACAATCGGCCGCCCCGAGCTTGCCGACGATCCCGCCTTCAGCACTCCGGAAGCACGCATCAAACACCTCGACGAGGTCTTCGCGGTCATCGAAGAGTGGACCATGAAGCATACCAAACGTGAGGTAATGCGAATGCTGATGGAAACGGACGTGCCGTGCGGACCCGTGTTGTCGATGAAGGATTTGATCGAAGACGAGGCGCTCGCGAAGCGTGGGATGATCGTCGACGTTCCGCATCGTGAGCGTGGTGTTTTCAAGACGCTCGGTTGCCCGATCACACTTTCCGACAGTCCGGTTGAGGTCAGGTCATCACCGCTTTTGGGCGAGCATACCGCCGAGATTTTGCAGGAGGTCATGGGATACGGCGAGGATGAGTTGGAGAAATTGCGCGCTGAAGGCGTTATCTAGATGCCGTCGCGTAAGGTCAGAACCACCGCGTGGCTTGCGCGAACCTCGACCTACTGCGTCGATGTTACTTTGATTTCATATCGTCCCGATGGTTATATATGTGGTGTGGCGCGCTGTTGATGGTCGAATCGCCGCCTGACAGCGTGCCGGGGACGGGACGTGGTGGGGCGACTGATCGCAATAGCGAATCAAAAGGGCGGTGTTGGCAAGACCACTACCGCCGTTAATCTTGCGATCGGACTGGCCGCACATGAACGGCGGGTTCTCCTGGTAGATCTTGATCCGCAGGGTAATGCCACCTCGGGCCTAGTGCCGGGCTCGCGCTTCGCTCAACTGAAAAACTCACAGCGCACCATTTACCAGTCCATGGTGGGGCATTACGTTGTCGAAGCGGTACTCACGCAAGTACGCGAAGCCGTGTATCTCACGCCGGCGGGACCGGATCTGGCCGCTGCCGAAATGGAATTGACGACGATCGGAGCTCGCGAAGAACGTTTGGCCAGAATTCTGGCGACCGTGCGAGAGGATTTTGACTATATTTTGCTCGATACTCCGCCTTCGCTTGGCTTGCTCACATTGAACGCGTTGGTAGCGGCGGATTCCGTGATCGTGCCTTTACGGTGCGAATATTTCGCTCTGGAAGGTCTTGGTTCGCTGCTGGATATGCTCAGAAAGGTCCGTTGTGAATTCAATCACGTGCTGGAAGTTTACGGCTTTGCGCTGACCATGTTCGATACCCGCGGCCGATTAAGTTACCAAGTCGCCCGCGAGGTGCGCGACCATTTTCCGAACAAGGTCTTCCAGAGTGTCATACCGCGAAATGTTGCCATCCCGGAGAGTTCCAGCCACGGGCTGTCGGTCATTGAGCACGACAGTGGCTCGGCGGGCGCGCAGGCCTATCGCGAGTTCGCAGCGGAAATCTTGTCACATTCGGTCTCGCGCGGCGAATGCGCGAGCCGCCAAATGGCGCTTCCTAACCGGCAGTCGTGGAGCCTCGACGTGCTGCTCGATAGCGGGAAGCGTAATGCCCGGCGGAGGTCACACAGTAATCGTGGGATGATTCGGCGGCCGCGAAACTGAGCAGGCGTCTTGTTAAGGCCGGTCAGTCAGTTTGAGACTGAAGTGGTTTAGCTATTTGCTTTTGCGGGATTGAGCAAATCAGGATAGTTCTGAATAATCGTTTGCGCCCGCGCTTTGAAGGCTTTTATTTTGTCCGATTCTGCTCTGCGGTAAACGGCGTCCGGCTTGCCTTTGCGGCCGTCGACCAATACAACTTCGCCGTCGCCCGCCAGACGCCTCATCAGAGCGTTAAGCGAAGAGCGATTCACGATCTGTTCCGGATGCGACTTTTGGATCTCTCTTTCTACTTCAGCGATCGAGAAATATGGAAGTCCTGCGATCGCTCTCCGCGCAGCCGCCAGGAGTGCATCTGCGTCGGTCGCCGCCTCGCTACGGCTGCGGCGGTTCCGTGTGAGAGCGGCTTGTGACAGGCTCCATACCAGCTCGAGGGCACGGAGCTTCTCTCTGTAGTCGCGCTCGATCTGCTCCCGAAGCTGATTGTACTCGTGTTGGTTCACGGGCTCAGAATGTTCGCGCAACCGGTGCTGTCATCCTTCGTTCTTCGCCTCGGTCTTCAATTCGAGCACTGAGACCTCGAATGAGTCGGAAAGCCGGCTGAATTCCTCTTGCAAGGCGCTCGCGGGTTCAAGGATTTGCGCCAACTTCAGCATCCGTGCGCCCAGTTCCTTGGCCGGTTCCAGCGCCTTTACCAGGAGGTCAAGATGAATCTGGAAACCACTGGCCAGGTGTCCGAGTTGTTGTTCCAGAGGTCTCATCGCCTCGAAGGACTGAGCGAGTTGTGCCACCTGTTTTTGAAACGCTCGCATCGGTTCAAACGCTTCCGCCAGCTTTGATACCTGCTCCTGGAAACGCATTAGCGTTCCGAACACGGAAGCGGCGGACTTCGACAATTCCTCTACGGGCTCGAACGCGGCGGAGAGTTCCGCGAGTTGGTCCCGCAAACCATTGGTCTGCTCGAATACCTTCGCAACCGCCTGGAAAAGCTGGTACTCACTTGTCGGTGCCCGTTCCGCGAGCTCAAGCGCCTCACTCGGGACGGCTTTCGCCGTGGCCTGTTTCGGCTCCTGCTCGGGCGGGTTCGCCTCCACCGGCGTTTGGTCGGCGGCCTTGCGTCCCGCTTTGCCGGCCGGCTCAACCGGTTCCAGTTCAGGCGATATATTCTGTAATAGCCTTCGCACCGAGTAGAGCCGTGGTTCCGGCTCATTCGGCAAGCGTGTATCGCCTCCGGCCTGCCCTGCCGCAGTGAGCATGCCTGTTCTCCTGGCGGGCGTGGGTGGCACTTCAGCCTGAGACTGTTGGAGCAGACGTTTTCTGAGGTCGTTTAGCCGTGTGTCCAATTCGCTCATCCTTGAATCTGGTTCCGGAGGTCGCGGCCGACGCCAGGAAAACCATCAGCGCCACGTTTCCACGAGTGATCGATCACGCATCACCGGCCGCTTAATGACGGCCACGCAAGCCCAATCAATCAAAGGTGGAAACCGGCGTTCCGGTAAAGCTCAAGCGGCTGGCAGGCTTCCCGTTAGCAGTGCCGCGGAAACGCAATCACCACCGGCAACCCCTCCTCCAATCGAAATCGCGACATAACTGATCTACCGCTTAGCAGAATTGAAGTTAAGAGGGCAAAGCAAGGATGATGATGGGAAAACAAAGATTGGGTGACGGGCCTGAACAGGTGTGTCCAACAGCGCCATATTCATCGTCGTCCAATACAGTCATCATTGATATCTGTTTGCGCTATATAACGTGTTCTGGCTTGCGCCTGAGGCGGTCGCCTCGATTCTCTAATTCCAACGGCGAGGCAGATTCCATTCGGCGGGTTGTTGAGAAACTTTTCTGTAGACGCACCGGGCACTAACTTGCACTTTCAATTCCCTCTGGCCATCGCC
>JASHZA010000135.1 GCA_030042765.1 Candidatus Binataceae bacterium
ATCCTTTGCAACCGACGGCGCAAGTTCTCGCGCACGGCAAGGAGCTTTTTGAGACTACCTGCTCGCCATGTCATGGGCTGAAGGGTAGGGGTGACGGCTCTGTTGTCCATTTACTTCAGCATAAGCCGGCGAATCTGATGACCGGGGTGAGCAAAAACCTGCCTGACGGGTACATCTTCGGCTACATCCGCAACGGCGGCATCTGGATGCCCTCCTACGATGACGCGATGTCCACGAAGGAGCGTTGGGAAGTAGTGACTTACCTGCGTTCGCTTGAGAAAAAATATGGCGAGACCGAGGCCAGCAGCGGCGGGTCCGCCGCCGCGCCTCAATCCTCGACTGGCGGACCGCAACCGTAATGTAGGGAAGCGGTCTTCTGCAAGGACTTGACGCGCATCAGGATGCATAAAGAGCGGCGTGCCCGGTATGGTGGCGCGCCGCTCTTGCTTTCATGCCGGAGCGGCTGTGCTCAAAGTTCATGATAGGTAGAAGCCATCTGTCCTGAAAATATCCCCATTACGATCAACTGACGCGGCTGCGGCCTTTATCGTTTGACTACTATCGCGAATCTTCCGCGGGCCGATCCTGCACATGGGCAAATCCCCGGATGGGCTCCGCTCAGATGACGCTCGAGAATACCGAAACAGAGCCCGACCCTCGCCGCCGCGGCACAATCATGGTAAACCCGCGGTAGGAGGTATTCCCGATGGCGACGCTAGAGGTCTTGGCCAGCGGCTTCGGCCTGCTCGAAGGACCGCGGGTGGACGAAGAGGATCGTCTCTACTTCAGCGATGTGCCCAACGGAGGTGTCTATCGGCGCAGCCCTGACGGCAAGATCGAAACCCTCATCCCCAAGCGCAAAGGTGTCGGGGGAATCGCGCTTAACCAAGGCGGTGGAATGGTATGTTCCGGCCGCACGCTCATCTACTGGAACGAGGAAGCCCGCACCAGCCGAGATCTCTTCACGGAGTGGGAGGGACGGCCGCTCAAGGGGCTCAACGATTTGCAACCTGATGATCACGGTTCGATTTATGTCGGCTCTCTCGAGTTCGACGCTCTTTCCGACCAGAAGCCGATTCCTGGAAATCTGTTCCGAGTCGATCCCGACGGCAAAGTGACTAAGCTATGGGAGGGCATCCAGGTTACCAACGGAATAGGCTTCAGTCCTGACCGCAAGTATCTATTCCATGCGGACTCGACGACGCAGGCAGTGTGGGTCTACGACGTCCTGGCCGATCGCACCGTCAAGGACCGGCGGGTCTTTGCGAAGCTTCCGGTCGGATGGCCCGATGGACTCGCGGTCGACGCCGAGGGCGGGGTGTGTGTCGCGGTGGTAAATGATGGCGAGGTGATGCGCTTCAAACCCGATGGTACGCTCGATTGGCGCCTCAAGGTGCCGGCCAAGATGGTGACCAGTCTGACCTTCGGCGGCAAGGATATGCGTGATCTCTACATCGTTACCGCCGACAATACCGACGACAAGGCGAAGAAAGGCACAGTCTTCAGGACCCGATCGGAAATTCCGGGATTGCGAGTTCCCAAAGCCCGTTTCAAATGAAAGACTAACCGCCAGAATCCGCAGTCTAGTCGAATCTAGGGAGAAACGAGATGGCATTGCAGATCGGTCAGAACGCGCCGGACTTCACCTTGAAGTCCAATAAAATGCAAGATGTGAAACTCTCGGAACTGCGCGGCAGCAACGTGTTGCTGCTGTTCGTACCGCTGGCTTTCACCGGTGTCTGCACCAAGGAGCTGTGCAGCGTGCGTGACACGCTGAAGGACTACGAAGGACTCGCTTGCAAGGTCTTTGGCATTTCGACCGACAGCCCCTTCGCCCTGGACTCATGGGCCAAAGAACAGGGTTATCAGTTCCCGCTACTCTCCGATTACAACAAGGACGTCTCCCGCGCTTACGATACCCTCTACGAGGAGTTGTTGGGCTTCAAGGGGGTTTGTAAGCGGTCCGCTTTCGTAATCGACCGCGAGGGTAAGGTGCGCTACGCTTCGGTACTGGCCGACGCGCGCAATACTCCGAATTTCGACGAGATCAGGGCCTGTCTGCAGCAGCTCTCTTGATTCAAATGTGACCGGGAGGCGGATGGATGATCCACCGCCTCCCGTTTCGCCATCGGCTTTCGGACAATCCCGGTTTGAAGAGATTCTGCGGCTATCTAATTTGGCACCCACGCCAGCGCGCGAACCTCGCCGAATTCGCGTCGATTCTTCTGCCACGACTGCCCACCGTCAGTGCTGGTGTAGAGATAGCCGTGAAGGCTGTTGGCGACGACGATGTTGGGATCCGCCGGATTGGTTGCCAACCAATAAATGACCGAATTCGGCTCAACCGGCAGCGTGCATGCCGCCCAGGTCTTACCTCCGTCAGTCGAGCGTTGGATCGCTCCGCGCTTGCCCGGGATGAAGTCGCCATTGCCCACGAAGATCACATTGGGATCATCGGCCTTCAGCGCCACACCCCGACAATACGAAATCGTATCGCGCTCCGCGAAGCGCGGGAATCCGTGCAAGCTCCAGCTCTGACCTTCGTCGGTGCTGGTCCAGATTCCATCCGGCGTCGTGGCGATCAGTTTTGGCGGATTTCCCGGGCTCAGGGTCAGCCCATGCATATCCTGGTTCAGCTCCTTGTCGCCCAGTGGCGGCAGGTGGGTCCAGGTCTCGCCGCCGTCTCGCGTGCGATAGACGCCGTCGATTTCGACGCCAACGTAGATACTGCGCGGGTCATCCGGATCGCACACGATTGCGGTAACTTTAGGCGCCCCCGCCAGGCACTGCTTCGCAATCGGGATCCCGAGTTTTTCCCAATGCTTGCCATTGTCCGTTGAGCGGAAGACTGCAGGAGGCTTGGTCCCGGCGTAGATCACGTTGGGGTCCGCGGGTTGCCACGCGGCAGACCAGATTTGCATCCCACCCATCGGGGATTCGATAAGCTGCCAAGTCGCTCCGTTGTCCTCGCTGCGGTAGAGGCCGGCTTCCGAGCCCGCGAGCAGATGGTGCGGGTTGTGCGGCGAAACGGCCAGCGCGCGGATCTGAATTTCACCCGGCTCCGCTTCGAAGGGCAGCTTCATTTTGCTTCTGCGCCAATGCTCGCCGCCGTCGGGACTGAACCATACGCCGGCGCCAACTGTTCCCACACAGATCGTGAATCCCTGTGCCATGGTGTTTACCTCAGGGGCCGTTGTCGGTAACGGGCCGCCGCGTTAATCGTGAAACCTACTCAATGTTGAATACCTGCTCAGGCTTATAAATCACGCCGAGCGGCGCGACAAGACTCGCGAACGTTAGACGTAAACCACTTCGAGCTTGATTCCGTCAGGATCAGTAAAGAATACGGAATAATATCCGGGCCTGTAATTGTATTCCTGAGGCGCATCCAGAATCTTGCCGCCATGGGACGCGATCTCCTTCGCAAGCTCGTCGATCTGCGCCCGGCTAGTCGCGCGAAAAGCGATCTCACGCAGGCCCACCCGCCTCTTATCGAAGGACTGGCCTCCCGCTCGATCTTCCGAGGGCGAAACCCAGAAACTGCCGTTCTCGCTGACAAACCCCGTTGTCGGCGCCGGATCGTTGAAAGTAATTTTTTCCGGATAGCCAAGCTTCGGCATCAGCCAGGAATAGAAGCGGATGGCCCCTGTATAGTCGTTGCAATTGATCATCAAATGATCGATTCCACCGCTCATAGTGCGAGTTCCTCCTTTTAGTCTGAATGGACTGAACAGATTGCGTTGTCAAACCAAGCTTGCGCCGGTCTCACGTACTGCTAAGAGATCTTCGCACTTTGATCGTACTGCAAAGGATCGACAGCACCCACCGAAGTCGGGAAAAGCGAAAACGCTACGGTTTTGAATGGCATCACCCTTGCCTGCTGGAAAGATTGGCCGAACGCGTCCCCCCGAACGCGGCGGTCAGGTGGCGGTGCCGGCCCGCCTGCCGCGTCCGTGGTCCTCCCGCGGCTGTGCGGGTCGGCGCCATAGTGGATCGCGGTAGACAAGGCGAATCGGGGCGATCGATAGCGTTCGCGGCCGCTGCATGGCTGGGATGACGAAGGGGGGGAGCTCAAAGCCGCAAGAGTTCGCGGTAGAAGTTGAGCGCGTCTCCCACGTCCGCAAGAAAATTGTACTCGTTGGGCGCATGGATCACCCCGGTCGAGGGTCCGGGCCCGAAGACCACCGGCGTCAGTCCGGCGGCCGAATAAACTCCCGCCTCGGTGCATCCCGCCTTGACTCCTGAATCAAGCGGGAGACCGGCTCGCGCCAAAGCAGCCATCGCCAACTCTACCGCTTCGCCATCAGGAGCACTACGAAAACCTGGGTTCGCTCTGAGTTCCGCGAGTTCAAGTTTTACTTGAGGAATCTGCCGGGATATTTCTTCAGTGATTTCGCCGACTCCTCTGCGCACCGCTTCTATCGGGAGCGCCGGCGAGGGTCTCAATTCAAACTGCAGCGTTAGCGAGTCGCCCCGCGATTTAGTCACTCCTGGATTGCAGGTCAGGGTCGGCCGAGCGTAATCCGGTTCAGGGACCCCGGCGCAATCGGCGAATTCCTGTAACCTGGCGACGAAGAGGGCTAAAGCCTCGATCGCCGGTGCCGGAATAAAATCTCGAGCCACCAGGTCTGAACGATCGACGCGGGCGGAACCTATGACTCGGTCGAATTCACCGCTTACAATCGCGTCGCATCGTGCCGGAACCTTATTGACGGCGTCGCCGCCGCTGATCGACACCACGCACATGTGTGGATTTGTCTCGAGCGCCGT
>JASHZA010000136.1 GCA_030042765.1 Candidatus Binataceae bacterium
GCGAGCGATCGTACAGGTCGGCTACCGGCAGTTCGAAATTCAGCGATTTGATCTGCCACGCGTCGGTTCCGACGATGCACTGATTCGCGTGGAAGCGTGTGGCATCTGCGGCAGCGATGTTGACCAGTACGACGGCGAACTCAATGGGATGGGGCTGCGGTTGCCCGTCATTCCGGGCCACGAACCGGTTGGCATTATCGAGGAAATAGGGGCCGAGGCGTCGCGGCGATGGGGTGTCGCGGTGGGTGACCGGGTCGCGATTGAACCTGTGCTCGGATGCGGCCATTGCCGGGCCTGCATGCAGGGTTTCTATCGGCGTTGCCGCACGGGGCGTCCGGGCACTGCGATCGCCGCGTGTGGCTTTATTCCGACCCATATCAAGCCCGCCCTGTGGGGCGGCCTGGCGGAATATATGTATGTCGACCCCAATGCCGCGGTGCACAAGGTCGCGCGCGATATTCCGGCTGAGCTTGCGGCGCTCTATCAGCCGGTTGCGGCGGGAATAAGCTGGGCCCATCGTGAACCGGGCACCCGCGTCGGCGACACCGTGGTAATCTTCGGAGCCGGCCAGCGCGGGTTGGCCTGTGTCGTGGCGGCACGCGAGGCGGGCGCCTCGAAAGTATTCGTCGTCGCGCGCCGGCAGAGCGCGCATCGGCTGAAGCTTGCAATTGAACTTGGCGCCAGCGCCGCTCTTTTCGCGGACGAGAACACGGTTGCGCAGGTGCGCGATCTCACCGGGGGTGAGGGCGCCGACGTTGTCATCGACGTGACGGCCGGAACAATGGAGCCGATTGCGAAAGCGATCGACATGGCAAGGGCCGGCGGTACGGTCGTGCTGGCCGGCGTCAAAGGCTGGGGCGCCGCGATTCCGGGAGTGGAGAACGACCGTATTTTTTCCAAGGAACTGACTATCAAGGGCGTCAAGAACGCTGACTATCGATCGTTTGACATCGCAGTTCGGTTAATCGAGTCCCGCAAATATCCATTCGAGAAAATGCATACTCATAGTTTCGGACTTGACAAAGTTGATCTTGCGATCCGCACCCTTGCCGGACGCGTTCCGGGAGAAACGGCGATTAGCGTTTCAATAGATCCGTCGATCTGAGCCGGAAATCGACGCCCACAAGCTGCCTCATACTGGATATCGTAACAATTGCGGAGGGTTCTTATAGTGGCTAATAAAACGATGGAAATTCCTGAACTGCTCAAGGACGCGCCTAAGAATTGGGGCCGCTGGGGCGCCAACGACGAAATCGGATGCCTGAATTTTCTCACCAGCGCCGAGGTCCTCCGCGGCGTCCGTGCGGTAAAGCAGGGTAAGACCTTCATGCTCGGTGTGCCGGTGGCCCGTCCGCAGGGCGACCCCACTCATCCGATTCGATCGCAGCCTATCCATACGCTGACTATGGACGAGGGCTTTTATATCAGCGGCCGCGCCAAGCCGTTTCCGGGCGGACTCAAGTATTCGGACGACGTGGTGACGATGTTTCCTCAAAGCACGACTCAGTACGACGCGCTGGGCCATGCCTGGTACGGTGAAAAGCTCTACAATGGCTACGATCCGAAGACCACCATCGGTGGCTTGCAAAAGTGTTCGATTCAGCCGATTGCGGAACATGGCGTAGTCGGGCGCGGGGTTCTGATCGACGCTGCACGCTACAAGGGCAAGAAGCATCTCGATCGTGGCGAAGGGGTGACTCTCGATGACCTGCTCGGCGCCGCGAAACGGCAGGGTACCGCAATTGAAAAGCACGATATCATAGTGCTCCACACCGGATGGCTTAATCGCTATTACGAAGAAGGAGCTAAAGCGCTATTTCCCGACGGCGCGTACGACGAGCCGGGCCTCGAATATAGCAAGGAGCTGGTGAAGTGGTTTCACGAGATGGAAATAGCATCGATCAGTGCCGATACCATCGGCTGTGAACAGGGAATCAACAAGGAAACCGGCGCCATCGGAGTCCTGCATTCCGCCCTATTGTGTAACCTCGGTGTGATATTCAACGAAATCGTGTGGCTCAAAGATCTGGCCGAGGATTGCGCCAGGGACAGTCAGTATACATTTTTGTTCGCCGGCGCACCGTTGAAATTGGTGTACGGATGCGGGTCGGCGGTCAACCCGATAGCGATTAAGTAATTATTTCGGTGCTCGCATAACGACGGCCGTCGCGCCAGGTTTTCCTCGGCGCGACGGCTGGTCACGCGGTGCCCCATCGAATAGTTGTTTCGAACCTGACGGGAATGTCCGAGGCCGGTCCCCGGAATCACCCGGCGCAACTATACCGGAACGTCGAGCTCGGTGATTATCCTTCCGCGCGTCTCGGGCAGCAGCCATACCAGCGCGGCGCCCGCCGCGGAAAAGAACGCTCCGATCGACAGCGTCGCGCCGAAGCCGAGGTAGACGCTAAGCGTCGTGATCGCCAGGGGCGTGAAAAATTGCAGCCCGCGGGTGCCGTTGAGAAGCAGCGCCAAAGCCGTGTTGCGCACGTTGGTCGGCAGCATCTCCGCGATCATGGGGCCGGCGCCCGCCCAGATTCCTGTGCCGATTCCCGCCACGACCATCGCCCCCGCGATCAGCCCTCGGATGTTCGCCGCCCAATCCCACAGCAGCGTCGGGGGCAGTAGTCCCGCCGCCATCATGAGCCCAAACGCGCATAGCATCGGCCGTCGGCCGAACCGATCGGCGAGCGCACCGAAAATTGCGTAGCCGAATATTCCCCCGTACTGCATCCCGATCATCAGGTTACTGCCCGCCTGGGGAGTGAGACCGCGAACGAGTTGCAGGTAGCCCGGCATCCAGCTGTAAGTAAACCAGTACGCCTCGGAATTGACCAGGAGCACAACGAAGAGCAGTGCTATGATCGAGCGGTAGGGGCGCAGCGCTCGCAACTCGGCGGCGCCGATCCATCGACGCCTGCCCGATCGCTGCCAGATGTCGCTCTCAGGTAGCCAGCGCGAGACCCCCGTGGCGACAACGAAGGCCGGGGCGGCCGAAATCACGAACACCGCGCGCCATCCGACGATCGGTGCGATGTGGCCGCCCGCCCACGCCGCCATCAGGGCGCCCAATGGCGCCCCGACCTGAACGTAGGCCGCATAACGCGCGCGCCGCTGCGGCGGAACGCTTTCCGCTATTAGGCTTTGCCCGGCGCCCCACTCGCCGCCGATGCCTATTCCGGTGAAGGATCGAAAGAGCAGAAGCTGCAGCAGCGTATTCGATGCGGCGCACAACGTGGTGCCGATGCTATAGATCAGCACCGAGGCGATAATAGTGGGCTTGCGCCCGAAGCGATCACCGATAAAGCCGAAGATCACTCCGCCTGCCGCCGTCATCGCAAATGACAACCCCAACGCGAGCGAGGAGTCGGCCTTGCTCAGATGCAGGTCGCGCGCGATCGGAACAAGCAGGAATGAGTAAAGAATAAGATCGTAAAAATCGAAAATCCACGCGGCAAAGCATAGCCCCACGATTCGATAGTGGATTGCGCCCAGCGGACGCTCGCTCACCAGCGCAACCGCGTCCGGTCCAGACTTTCGAGGTTGTTCCGCGGCGCCGGTCACGGCAGGCTCAAACTTATGGTTGCAAATGCGAAATCACCTGATCGCATCGGCGTTCTCCATGGTCGTCGCCGGTTCGTGGCTTTCTCCCGGCGGGCCGTTGTGGTTGGCTATGATTCGAATTTCCGACGGCGCTTTCAAGCGAAATGGTCGGCATGATTGCGTTTGAAGGGAGGCGTGCATGTTGAAGAGACTTTTCCGATGGATGCTCCGGCTGATTGTGATCACTGTCGTGCTCGTAGCGATTGTTGTCGTCAGCCAGTACCTTTCGCACCGTTACCGTCCAGGTTCTGTTCTCGTGCTGGAACTCAACGGTCCCGTGGTCGAGCGTGGCACGCCTGTGCGCGGCTTGCTCGGCGCCGCGCAGGTACCCCTCAACGTCGTTCGCCAATCGCTCGAAACCGCCGAGAATGACCCCCGAATTGCCGGCCTCGCAATCAGGGTAATAGATCCTGACATGGAACTCGCCCAGGCGCAGGAGCTTGCCGCCGCGATTACCGAGTTCGAGCAGCATGGCAAATTCACGACCGCGTACATGGAAACGGCCGGAGAATCGGGTCTCGGCAATCTGCCCTACCTTGTCGCCAGCGCCGCGGACGAGGTCTCGATGATGCCGCAGGGCGAGATGAACCTGCTTGGCGTCGGAATGCGCGAGATGTTTGCCCGC
>JASHZA010000137.1 GCA_030042765.1 Candidatus Binataceae bacterium
TACAAGCGGACGGCGGGCTACAACTCGATTATCAACACGCGTCAGTTCAGCGCGCCGGCGCAATGGCCGACGGAGTTCGTGTACCCCGATACGTACTTCGACGATCGGGCGACGGTCGCGGCGGGCAGCCTGAAGTTCGAATGCCATCACGGGCGCGGTGAGACCGACGACGCGACGTGGGTGTATATCCCGCAGCGCAAGGTTCTGTGCACGGGAGATTTCATCATCTGGGCGGCGCCCAACGCGGGCAATCCGCAGAAGGCGCCACGCTATGCGCGGGAATGGGCCGAGGCGTTGCGGGCGATGGCGAAGGCAGGAGCCGAGGTCCTGCTGCCGGGCCATGGCGTGCCGGTTTTCGGTCTCGTGAGGGTACGGCAGACATTGCTGGACACGGCGGACTACCTGCAAAGCCTCTATGACCAGACGGTCGCGCTGATGAACGAAGGGCGGCAGCTCGACGAGATAATCCACAATGTCAAGCCGCCAGAGAATCTGGTGGAGAAGCCCTACCTGCGGGCTGTGTACGACGAGCCGCAGTTCATCGTGCGCAATATCTGGAGGCTGGAGGGAGGATGGTACGACGGCGTGCCGTCGCATCTGAAGCCCGCGCCGGAGGCGGAGCAGGCGCGCGAGATCGCGGAGATGGCGGGCGGGATCGAGAAGGTTGTGGCGCGGGCACTGACGAAGTTCGAGGCGGGCGATTTGGCAATCGCGGCGCATCTGATCGATTGGGCCGCGAGCGCCGCGCCCGATAACACGCAGGTACATGAGATGCGCGCAAAGATTTATACTGCGCGGGCGGCGCGAGAATCGTCGACGATGAGCTACGGAATTTTTTGCGCGGCGGCGGCCGAGTCGGCGCAAAAGGCGGGTATCGCGCTGCCGGAGAATCCGCGGCGATACTGAGTGGTCAATCAGGATGGTAGAAGGCGGCCGCGCGGAGGTTCGAGAGATCCTTTGCTTTGCAGATTTCGTTCCGGAACAAGCGGATGCGGTCACTCGAGACGCCAGACTAACGCAAAACTGACGGGCCAATTCATACAGTCCCGCCACTTCGGCTTTCTCAGCACCCAATCTTCGTCAATCAGATGTTCCTGGAATTCGATTAGCGTGAGCCCCGCCTCGCTGGCGGCCTGATGGTGGTCACTAAAGAGGTGGACGTAGCTGTGAATCGAAATCGCGGCGCCGTCTTGCCGATGGTAGTGAGTGGGAATTCCGTTCATCAGGAAGAACGGATGATACCCGACCAGAACAAAATATCCTCCCGAAACGAGCAGCCGCGCCGCTTCGCGGTAGACGGGTTGGAGGTCTGCGATATGCTCGTCGGCCAAGGTGAGCGTGCACAGGTCGTAACTCGAGGAAGTTAGACCCGTGGCGGTGACGTCGGCACGTTGCAGGCGCCGATACAGGCGCTTTGATTCGGCCACGCGGAGCATTTGCTCGGTGATGTCGACACCGTCGACGAGCCGGACGCCATTTTGTGACAACCACACACCGGTGCGGCCGGTGCCGCAGGCCAGATCCACGGCGGTATTGACGCTGTCCCAGTCGATCAGTCTGAGGGATTGCAAAAGAGGCCGATCGAGGCCGGTGGCCACGGTTGCTTCATAGTGGTCTGCCCATTCACCGTAGCCGGTTTGAGGGGGCACTACCGGGTAGCCGCGCTTGTCGAACGGAGCAAAATCCATCGAGATGCACCTATCAATCGGAATAGCAAATATTTTGCCACGCACTTGCTGCGTGCAAAAGACTACTTTTCGGAGGCGACAAGGCGCTGCCGAGGCCGGCACACCAGCTATCCTGTGCTACAACTACCTACAGCTTCGGTTCGGGCAGCGGGCCGCGCGCCGCTTCGTAAGCTGCGGCGACTTGGAACACCGCCGGCTCGTCGAAGGGCTTACCGATTACCTGCATCGAGACCGGCAGACCGTCAGCGGCAAGGCCGGTCGGCAGCGCCAAAGCGGGTTGGCCGGTGACATTGAAGGGCGCGGTGAACCGCAGGACCGCGGTGACCATGTTAACGGCCTCGCCAGTGGGCATCAGGGCGCGGCTGCCGACGTCGATGCGCGGCGCAGGAATCGCAGAAGTCGGCGCGACTAACACGGCGCACTTGTCGAGCGCGGCCAGGGCTTGCGCCAGAAGGACGGCGCGGGCACGCTGCGCCCGGACATAATGCGCCGCCGGCACGAGCATCGCCGCTTCGAGCATGCGGCGGACGTCGGCGCCGTAATCCTGCGGCCGCGTGCGCATCCACTGTTCGTGATACTCGGCGGCCTCGGCCCATGTGATATTGGTCGCGATGGCGGCGGCGTGTTCAATCGCGGGAATCGATACCTCGGTGACATCCGCGCCGAGCGAGCGCAATTGGACGAGTGCCGCATTGAAGGAGCGGGCAACTTCGTCGGCGAGACCGGCGGTGAGTTCCTTGACCACGCCGATGCGCAGGCCTTTGATTTCGCGTTCGCAGGCGCCGACATAATCGGGTACAGGCTCGCGGCTTGAGGTGGCGTCGTTGGGATCGCGGCCCGCGATTACGTTGAGCATGAGCGCGGCGTCGCGGACGGTGCGAGTCATGGGGCCGGCATGGTCGAGGGAATCGGCGAGCGGGAGCACGCCATAGCGGCTGACCCGGCTCCACGTCTGCTTGAGTCCGACACACCCGCAAAACGCGGCGGGGATACGGATGGAGCCTCCGGTATCGGTGCCGATGGTGGCGGCAGCGCTCCTGGCGACGATGGCGGCGCCGGAGCCACCGCTGGATCCACCCGGTACGCGATCGAGGTTATAGGGATTGTGGCAGGTTCCCCAATGGGGGTTGGTGCTGGTCGCGCCGCTGGCGAATTCGTGGAGGTTGAGTTTGCCAAGTAGTATGGCGCCGGCGGCGGCGAGGCGCGCCCACAGGGTGCAGTCGAAATCAGGAACGAAATCGCCGAGGATCTTCGAGCCGCCGGTGGTGCGGATGCCACGCGTGTAGCACAGATCCTTAAGCGCGATGGGGACGCCGTGGAAGGGTCCGCGCCAGTTGCCGGCGCTGATTTCGGTCTCGGCCTTTTTCGCTGCGGCGCGAGCGGTCTCGGCGGTTACCGTGATATAGGCGCGAAGCCTGCCGTCGGTTTTCTCTATGCGATCGAGGTAAGCGTCGGTAACTTCGACCGGGGAGATCTGCTTTACACGCAGTTTGGCCGCGAGCGTAGCGACGTCGAAGGCGCGGATTTCATCATGCGTGGACATTGGTTGCCTCGTGGAGCCATTAAGGTGGAATCGCGCATGAACTATCACCAACCCGGCACAGGCCGATCGCTCGGGAGCGCGCGGGACTGGATCATTCCCGCCTGCGGCAGCGATTGGCCTCCGCGACCAAAGTCGGGTAGCCAAAGGGCGGCTGGAGGCCGGCCAGCCCAAGATTCTGGAGGCGGCGCGAATGGGCCGCCATCGCACCGATCATGTGGGCGACCGACGCCGCCGCGTCATCGGCGAGACGGTAGTCGTACAATTCTTGCGCAAGAGTCTTGACCGTGCCGGGGGTCAAACGGGCCATGGTGGTTCTCCCGAGCTGAGCGTCAGTTGATTTTGGCGAATGCCTTGAGCAGGCGGCGAACCGCCGAGGAGTATTCCTCCTCGACCGGGTTGGGAACGATAATTGGGAGGTCGGCGCCCTGTTTGCGATACTGTTCGAGACGTTCGAAGCATCGCGACTCGGGGCCAATAAGCGCCAACGCGTCGGCCATCGGTTCGGTGACCGCGGCAGCCATCCCAGCCATGTCGCGGCGTTTTGCGGCTTCCATCGCGGCGTTGGCGGCGGCCTCGAAGCCGCTGCGCGCGAGCAGCCGATTGTAGAAAGGTAGCGCCATGTAGAAGGCCAGGCCGCGCTGGGCGGCAGCGTAGGCGCGCTTGAGATCGTTGTGCATAAAGACGGGCAATCCGACCGTCATCGCGATGTCGGACGGTTTGCGGTTGTGCTTGCGCGCGGTCTCATGAGCGGCGTCGATTGACTTGCGCATCCGTTCGGGAGTGCAGAGATAAAGCATCAGGCCGTCGGCCAGTTCACCGCCGAGCCTTGAGGTTTCGAGTGCGAGGGCGGCGTAGTAGATGGGGATCGGCTTTTTGGGCTGGCGGAATTTCATCCCGAACATCTCGGTCTTGCCGCCGAGAGTATCGCGAATAACCCTGGTATCGCGGCGCAGGCGATCGCGCGCATTGCCCATGTCGATTCCCCGCGCCTCGAGAGCGGGGCGATGGCTGACCCCGAGGCCGAGGATAAAGCGGCCATCGGAAGCCTCCTGAACCATCTCGGCGGCGGCACAGCATAGGGTCGGTTCGCGGAGATAGATGTTGACGATCCAGGTGCCGATCTGAACGCGCTTGGTGGTGTGGGCGATCCCGTAGCAGCACATCAGGGCGTCGTTATTTGCCTCGGGAACGAAGATACCGCTCATGCCGGCGTCCTCGGTTTCGCGTACCAGCGTAAAAAATTCCGGATAGGGGATGCCGGACATTGGGGAGAGCGAAAAGCCCAGATTCGCCATGGTCGACGTTGTCCTTTCTCCGAAGTATGGACGCCATCCTAGCGCAGGAGATGGAGGAGGGGTTAGCGAAGCAGAGGTTGCGCGTGTATGTATTTCGCTCGCGCCACGCGTGATACGCTTGACAGGCACGGGCGCGTGAAGGAGTCCTGCGACAAGCAGAGCACTGTTCAGCCGAGTTGACCGTTACTTATGAATAGCGACGAAGGTTCTCATCCGGGACGCAAGCCTAACCGGCTTATCAACGAGCAGAGCCCCTACCTGCGCCAGCATGCGTATAACCCGGTCGATTGGTACCCGTGGGGTGCTGAAGCGATCGCGCGCGCCAAGACCGAGAACAAGCCAATCCTGCTGTCGATTGGCTATTCGGCCTGCCATTGGTGTCACGTAATGGAGCGCGAGTCGTTCGAGAACGAAGATATCGCGCGATTGATGAACGAGAACTTCGTCTCCATCAAGGTCGATCGCGAGGAGCGTCCGGACCTCGATCAGATCTACATGGATGCGGTGCAGCTACTGACCGGGCGCGGTGGATGGCCGCTTACGATGTTCCTGACGCCGGAGGGCAAGCCGTTTTACGGCGGTACCTATTTTCCGCCCACGGACCGGCACGGCCTGCCCGGGTTTCCGCGCGTGCTGATCGGGGTTTCGAACGCCTACCGGGAAAAGCCGCGAGACGTGGAGCACAACGTCGAGCAGCTGACGCGGGCGATCGAGGAGAACTCGAAGTACACAGCAGAGGGCGAGGTCAAGCCAAACCTCGTGCTGGCGGCGGCACGCGCGCTGGCACAGCATTGCGACAGCGTCAACGGCGGACTGGGCGGAGCGCCGAAATTTCCCAATACGTTCGTGTTTTCGCTGCTGTTGCGGATGTTCGAGGCCGAAGGCGACTTGAGCCTGGGCGAGGCGGTTCGGCATACGCTGACGAAAATGGCGAAGGGCGGAATCCACGATCAGATAGGTGGTGGGTTTCATCGTTACAGCGTCGACGAAAAGTGGCTGGTGCCGCACTTCGAGAAGATG
>JASHZA010000138.1 GCA_030042765.1 Candidatus Binataceae bacterium
ACATCGAGGTGCCGATGATCGCGGCGGTCAACGGTCCCGCGCATCGTCATGCGGAGATCGCGCTGCTCTGCGACATCGTGCTGGCGGCCGAGCACGCCACTTTCCAGGACAGCGCTCATCTTCCAAACGGCGCCGTTCCGGGCGACGGCGTCCATGTGGTGTGGCCGCTTCTGCTGGGACCCAACCGCGGGCGTTACTTCCTGCTGACCGGGCAGACACTGCACGCCAAAGAGGCGCTCGCGATGGGCGTGGTGAACGAGGTATTACAGCGCGAATGGCTCCTGCCGCGGGCGTGGGAACTGGCCGAGCAGATCGCGGCCCGGCCCACGCTTGCCGTGCGTTACGCGCGAGTGGCCCTTACCCAGGTTCTAAAGCGCATGATGCTCGACAACCTCGGCTATGGGCTAGCGCTGGAAGGATTGGGCGCCGCGGCGAACCTTTCCTCCGGCCCGCGTTAGTTGGTTGCGGCGAGTTCTGCGCGCCTCACCCGCCGATCAGTTTGGCGTACTGATCGAGCAGCGGCATTACCGTATCCGCACCCGCGGGCGGCAGGAAGAAGACCGACCGCTCGACTCCGGCGGCTTCGTATTGATCTATTACCTTGCGCTCTGGTGGCGCCGCGAACGCGGTGATCGAGATTGTCCGTGGATCGCGCCCGGCCTGTTCGGCGCAGCGCCGCAACTCGCCAATCTGTCCGACCAGATCGCTTCCTCGGCCCGCATTTGGCAACCAGCCGTCACAGTATCTGACCACGCGTTGCAAACCGCGCGGCCCGTGGCTGCCAAGCAGGATCGGCGGATACGGGCGCTGCACCGGCTTCGGCCAGCACCATACCCGATCAAACTTTACGAACTCTCCCTGGTAGCTCGCCTCGTCTTTGGTCCACAGCTCCTTCATCGCCTCCATGCGCTCCCGCAGCAGTTTCCAGCGCGACTTGAACGCGGCCCCATGATTCTCCATCTCCTCGGCATTCCATCCGCCGCCGATGCCAAAGATCACGCGGCCATTGCTGGCAAGGTCCACGCTTGCGACCTCTTTGGCGAGGACGATCGGATCGCGCTCGATCACGAGACAGATGCCGGTCGCAAGTTTGAGTTTTTTGGTCGCCGCGGCCGCCATCGTGATTGCCACGAACGGGTCGATCGTATGCGAGTACTCGCGCGGCAGTTCACCCCCGCGGGGAAACGGGGTGCGGCGCGAAGCCGGAATGTGCGTATGCTCGGGGAAGAAAATCGACTCGAAGCCGCGCTGCTCGGTTGCGCGCGCCAGCTCATCGGGACGAATCGCATAATCGGTCGGGAAAATCGCGACGCCGTACTTCATGATCCGCCTCGCCGGTTGGCCTTGATGTTTGTGTCTGCTCTATCAAAATTCGCGCAAGTGCGGTATGAGCGTCCTTGTCAGGAGTGCCTGCGAAGCCGCTGCGGATGGCGCGCGGCATCCGTGAATGGCGCGCAGGCAGAAATGCGCCCGCAAACCTCGATCGGAAGTGAGATCGGCTATGCCAAGAATCCCTTACGTTGAAAAGGAAGCTGCGACCGGCGAACTCAGAAAACTCTACGATAGTTTCGAGGAGCAGTTCCGCGTTCGTGGCATTCCCAATGTCGTCAAGGCGCTGGGCAACAGCCCCGGCCTGGCCGCGCGCGTTTTTCCGCTGGCGAACTACTTCATGACCCAGTCGTCGCTGGAGCCGCGCCTGCGCGAACTCGCCGTGCTTATCCTGATGAAGCGGCTCGATTGTGAGTACGGCTTCGTCAGGCATATCGAGATCGCGGAGCGGGTCGGGCTTTCCCGCGCGCAGATCGATGCGGTCGGATCCTACAGTACAAGTTCACTCTTTACCGACAGCGACAAGTTGATCCTTCGCTATGCCGAAGAGCTGACCACAAAGGCGCGTGTGGACGACAATCTTTTCTCGCAGGTCGAAAAGCTCATTGGCCGCCAGAATATCCTGGAACTAACGGCTGCGACGGCCTTTTGGAACATGATGGCGCGCAATCTCAACGCCTTGCAGGTGGGTCTGGAATCCTAGACGTCGAGCAGCCGGCGCTTCGCGTCGGCTCCGGCAATTCGGCGCGGCGCGGCCCGTGCCTACCGCTCGAACAACGGGCCCGAGCAACTCGAGGCGCCGTGCCGGCCTGCTCGCAACGTTGCGTTGCCGGTGCCGATACCGCTGTCGGCACATGCAGGAAATTCGCGCTCCGAGCTAGCGTCAGTTGCAGCTTCGCAAGGCATCTTCCATCATCTAGCGCTGACGCACGCCGCCAGCGATTTCCGCACCGTCCAGTAAGAGGACCGCGCCACCACCCTTCGCCAGGATGTCTCGCGCGCACTCGAGTCGCCCGCCGATTTTCGCGTTCGCGATTCGCACGTCACCCTGGGCCTGGAACCGCTCGCACAGCAGCACGTCACCCGCGACGGTCATACCGTCCGCCGACAGCGCATCGCCGCCGGCATTCTCGAAGGAGCCTGCGCTACAATCGAAGTTCCTGGCGACGCTCGCGCCTATTAGTGCGACCTCGCCTTTAGCTGCAAATCCGTCGCCGAGAAGAATATTGCCACCAACGGTTACAGCATTGCCGCATAGCGCGACGCCGCCCGGATTCTCGAAGGTAGCATCGGTGCAGCACAGATCGGACCCGATTCCGGCGCGCGCGATACGCACCTCGCCTGCGCTGCGGAATCCTCCACTCAAAATGATGCCGCGCCCCACGCGCGCGTCTTCCGCGCACAGGGCGGCGCCGCCCGCATTCTCGAACGTTCCGCCGCTACAAACGATCGCGCCGGCGATTCTCGCGCCATGTAGCCGAACTGCACCCCTGGCAAGAAACCTCGTATGCATGCGGATGCTGCCAGCTACCGACAGTCCGTTCGCGTCAAGCGCATCACCGCCCGGATTCTCGAAAATGCCGCCGACGCAGTTGAGGTCGCCCTCGATCGTCGAATTCGCGAAGACCACCGCGCCTTTCGCGCAAAACCAATCACCGATGAAAACGTTGCCCCGGATTCTCGCGTCCTCGGCTGACAACGCGGCGCGGCCGGGATTGGAGAATGTTCCATGTGAGCAGTACAGCAGGCTACCCAGGTCCGCCCGCGCCAGGCTTACCTCTCCCGCCGCCTTAAACCCATTGTTCAACAACACGTGGCCGCCAACGAATATCTCTTCGGCTGACAGCGCCGGGCTCCCCGGATTTTCGATCGCGCCGTGGGTGCAGCAGAGTAAACCGCCAACCCGGGCGCGCACCAGGCTGACCTCGCCAAACGCCTTGAATCCGTTGCCGAGCAGAAGATGGCCTCCGATCGCCGAAGAGTCGAGCTTCAACGCGGCTGCACCAGGACTTTCAAACGTGCCGCCGATGCAGGAGACATCGCCACCGATCGTGGCATTGCTCAGAATCGCCGCGCCTTTGGCATGAAAGCCGTCGCTTAGGTGCAGGTTGCGGCCAATTCGAATCCCCTGCGCTTCGAGACCGTTCGCGAAGGTTCCACCGAGGCACATCAGATCACCGCCGATATGTGCAGACGCCAGATGGACTACTCCCCGCGCAACGAACGCGCCATCAAGCAGCACGTCCGACTGCGCCTCGAGCGACCGCGCCTCCACTCCAGCGACATCACTACCGGTGAGACGAATTGAATTGATCTTCGCGCCGGTTAGCTTTATCGGGCATTCGACGTGGCATCCCTCGAACATCAGCGGATGAACCACTTCGGCGCCACTGAGATCCAGATCGTCGCTTATCCTGGCGCCAACTATGCGGATGCCGCTCGCATGAACCGGCCAGTCAGGATTGGTTCCGGCTGCCAGTGTGCTGATGATTGCTCCAGAGAGGGTGCGCCGCTCGTCCCAGTTTGCGCCAGCATCGCGCGGATCGTTGCGGGCAGCGTCAGCAGATCGATAATCCGCCGTCGCGCCCTTCGCCACAGACTCGATCAAAAGGAGTTCAGCTGGGCCCGGTATCAGATCGTGCGCCATCCGGGGTGAACGATACATCAGCGGCGCGCGCCTCTAATAACGGATGAACGGCTGGCTAGTGAACGGCGGGCGTCCACTCAGCAGGGAGTCAAATGCCAAATCTCGCGCGCATACTCGGCAATCGTGCGGTCACTGGAAAATCTGCCGATGCGCGCGATATTGAGTATCGCCTTCCTGGCCCAGACTTCGGGTTCCACGAACTGCCTTCCGATCTCAGCCTGGGTATCGATATAGGATCCGAAATCAGCCATCAGAAAGTAGTCATCCCGTCCCAGCAACATGTCTCGAATCCACCTGAACAACCCGGGCTCCCTTGCGCAGAAGCGATCCGATGCCAGCTCGTCGAGTACTCGTCGCAGGCGCGGGTCGGCTTGATAGTACTCGAAGGGGCGATAGCGGCCGTCGGACTGTAGCTCCTCGATCGTCTCGGCCCGGAGGCCAAAAATAAAGAT
>JASHZA010000139.1 GCA_030042765.1 Candidatus Binataceae bacterium
CCGCGCCCCCATCACGATCGAGCCCGGGGGTCAGATCGAGCTGTCCGGTGAACAATGCGAAACCATCCACTGCGCCCACCGCGAGTTCAGCCTGCACATCCAGCAACTGATCGATGTCGGCCATGAACTCAATGCGGTCATCCTCGGCCTGGGCATGCAGCCGGTCAGCCGCATCGACCAAATCGAGCTCCTGCCCAAGGAACGCTACCGGATTATGTATCCTTACATGGGGCGCAAGGGCCGGCTTGGACAACGGATGATGAAGCAGACCGCGGGTGTACAGGCCAACCTCGACTACAGCGACGAAGCCGACGCGATGCGCAAGATGCGCGTCAGCCTCGCCGTGGTGCCGATCATATACGCGATGTTCGCAAACTCACCCCTTTCCGATGGCGGACTCAACGGCTACCAGAGCTATCGCGGACACATATGGACCGATACTGACCCGGATCGGTGCGGTACCCTCGAGTTCGTCTTCCGTGACGATGCATGCTTCGAAGACTACGCCGAGTATGCGCTCGACGTCCCAATGTATTTTCTCGAACGCGATCACGGCTATCTCAACCTGACCAGGCCGCCCGGTATGACTTTCCGCCAGTTCATGGAGCGTGGATGGGGCAAGGAGCGGCCAACCATCGAGGACTGGACCAATCATCTGACGACGATCTTCACCGAGGTGAGGCTCAAGAAGTACGTCGAAGTGCGTACCGCTGACAGCCAGCCGCCCGCCCTGATGCTCACGCTGCCGGCGTTATTCAAGGGCATTCTTTATGACGATGACTGCATCCTTGCCGTCTGGGACCTGGTCAAGCGCTGGAGCTTCAGCGAGCGCCTCGAATTGACCGATGTCGCCCATAAGATCGGACTCGAGGCACGCGCCGGACGAATCAAGTTGCAGGACCTCGCCCTGGAATTGCTAAACATCGCCTCGATCGGACTCGTTCGCCAGCACGCGCTTAACGATCATGGCGACGACGAGAGCATCTACCTGCTGCGGATGCTCGATCAGGTCCGCCAGGGGCATAGCCAGGCTAGCCTGACCATCGAACGGTGGAAGGGACGCTGGAATTACGACATCCAGCGATTGGTCGAGGGCTGTTCGTACGAGGCGGAGGCAGCTTTCTGATGAACTTCGCGCTGAACGAGCTGCACGTCACGATTCTGAACCTGCTGCTGGTCGGTTTGCTGGCGATTTTCCTCGGCTTGTCGCTCGAGGACGCTTACCGGTTCCATGTTGCGGGTGACGTGGTGCCGCCCGCTTCAGAAACCGCCTCGGCTCCGGTCCTCCATGCACAAAGCTTCAGACGTCCGCGGATTTTCTACAACGCGATCACCGATCGGGACATCTTCAATCTTGCTCCCGCGCGCGAGGCGCCGGTCGAAAACGAAAACCTGCCAATCCAGTTGCTCGGTACATCGCTGCTGACGTCGGGCAGGCCGTTCGTCATTATCCAGGATCAATCGGGACAGCAGTCGCTGTACCGCAAGGGAGACGAAATCCCCGGCGTCGGGCAGCTGCTCGAGATCGATCAGAACCGCGCGATCGTGCTGCATAACGGCCACCGCGTGGTGGTCGAGATCCCGCACGACAACTCCGAACCGCCCCTGCCGCTCCCGATGCGCCGGCCAGGTCATTTTCAGCGTCGTCTAATGAGAGCGCCGCCGATTCCGCTGGCGCGGCCGATGGCCCCCGGGGTGCGGCGCCTCGCTCCCAACCGCTACGTCCTGGCCCGCTCGACCGTTGACGCCGACCTGCAAAACCCTGCGCCGCTGTTCACCCAGATTCGCGCAATCCCCAACGTACAAGACGGCTCCCCGCACGGATTTCGCCTCTCCGAGATTCAGCCCGGTTCGGTCTTCCAGCAGATCGGACTTCAAGACGGCGACCTGCTTACAGACGTTTCCGGGCAACCGGTTGGCGACCCGATGAAGGCGGTTGCGATGCTGCAAACGCTGCGCGCTCGATCTTCAGTCACCCTTCAAGTGATTCGCAACGGCTCACCCGTCCAGCTCTACTACAGTATCCACTAAAATCGCGTTCAGGCCGGCTCGCAGCGGGCACGGCCGCGATCATCCTGCTAAAATCGCCTTGAGCTCCCGCGGGACAGGAGGGCTGGTGAATTGGGGAGGGCCGGGAGATGAACCCGAACGCCGATTCGACAGTTGACCCAGGCAGGCGTCGCTTTGTCCGTGTCGCCGCTTTGTTTGTCGCCGCCGCGATGACCGACGCGCTCGCAGTCTGCGCGCCCGCGCTCGCGCGCCGGCGCACCCGTACAGCGCGACACGCGTCCGGCGCCGAAGAGGAAGGACCATCGAAGGCGGCCCTCACGGCTCCATACGCAACCGCCTGCGTGATGGAGCCCACCACCGGGGCCATCATATTCGACAGGGACATGCACAAACCGTGGCCGACGGCGTCGCTCGCCAAGATGATGCTGGCCCTGATCGTCGCGGAACGGCTTGACGACGGCAGGCTCAAGCTTACCGATACAATCACCACCTCGCGCAAGGCCGAGGAGATGGGCGGTTCGCAGGTCTACCTCAAAGAAGGCGAGACCTTTTCCCTCGACGACATGATGAAAGCGATCATGGTGCACTCGGCCAACGACGCTTCGGTGGCTGTTGCCGAATATGTCGCGGGATCGACCGAGGCCTTCGTCGTAATGATGAACCAGGAGGCCGCGAGACTCGGCCTCAAGGATACCCATTATTACTCGGTTCACGGATTGCCGCCGGCGGCGGGCCAGGGCACCGACGTCTCGAGTGCCTATGACCTCGCCGTGATGGCTCGCGAAATGGTGAAATACCCGGAGATCCTGCGCTGGGCGTCGATTGATACGGCGCCGTTTCGCAACGGAACCTTCACCCTGCGCAACACCAACCATCTCGTGCG
>JASHZA010000140.1 GCA_030042765.1 Candidatus Binataceae bacterium
GGCCATCCCGCGTCAGCGGTCGCCGCGCCGCCGACCACGCCCATGCCTCGCCCATCACCCTGCCGGCTTCGCCGGCTTTGGACCGAGACCAGCAACGAACGCACGAGTGTCGCCGCGCGCGACATATAGCTGGTCAGACTGAACGGGTTGTAAGCCGTCAGTGGGTCGCCCGGCAGACCGTCGCCCGGCGGGAAATATGCCATCCAGCTAAACCACGACCCGTCGCGCAGGCGGTCGGCCACGCTGATAAAAGGGGCCGGGAAGAATGCATCGCGCCAGTCGGCCATCCGCGAACTCCCAGGCGCGCGATTGAGCTCGGCGTAACATTCGCGCAACAGGCGGAAGGCATTTTCGTAGAACCCCATCCAGATATGGAGCCCGTGCTCCTCGATCCGGTCGGCGGATCCGCGTCCCGATGCGCCCTTCCCGCCCAGCCGCCAGCCGAGCTGGTAAATCGTGACGTGGTACTTGCCCTTATGCTCGGGGCGCGTGAGCTCGAACGCGGAGGCGATCGACGCGCATCCGCCGCCAATAACCGCGACTTCGATAGGCTTGCGTTCCTTCACCGCGCAACGCTTCAAGTCTACGGGCCAGTACGCCTCGCCTGCGGCCGCCGGAAGCCACCTCCGACGGTCGCATTTTACAGGGACAGGGGCCGAATTTACCTTATGAAGTCCCTGCTACATTTTCAGCACTATATGTTATCTCCGGGTGAGTCCGTCAACCGCAAACTCCCGCGTCTCTTTCACTGGTCGTCGCGCGTCCGGCGCGGCATTGGCGGTATCGATAGCATCACCGTCTTATTTATGGCCGGTGAAGCGCTCGCAGCAGGCGAGGAGAGAGGTGAAGAGGAGTTTCGCTAAGGCGACTGGTTCATTCCACTGTGGAGAGATCGGATTTGGATGGTGCGCGGGGCGGGACTTGAACCCGCACGGTATTTCTACCACGAGCCCCTCAAACTCGCGTGTCTGCCTGTTCCACCACCCGCGCTGAGAACAATTCTCGTCCAGCAAAAGCCCGCCTACTTCGGAGCGGGAACGGCCGGCGCCGATGCCGGTATCTTCGGCGCCGCCGGCAATCCAGCCGGTGCCGGAAGCGCGCCGGTCTTGCCGGCGGGTTGCGTCGCGGCTGGGACCGTCACGTTGCCCTCGAAGATACTGCCGGTGATCCGCTTGGTTGAGGCGTAGGCGAGGAAGAGCGAGGTCAGGAAAAAAACCGCGGCCAGAACGGCAGTGAGCTTCACCAGGACTCCGGCGGCGCCAGTGGCGCCGAAGACGGTCGAGCTAGAACCGCCAAAGACCGCGCCGACCTCCGCGCCTTTGCCCTGCTGCAACAGTATGATCACTATCAGGCTGATGCAGACGATTACATGAATTGCGACTACTAGCCCGACCATCGCGCTCCGTTTATCCGATTCGCGCCCGAACGATCCGCGCGAAGGCGTCAGCCCTTAAGCTTGCCCCGCCGACCAAAGCTCCGTCAATATCGGGCTTCGCCATCAGCGAGTCAATATTGTCCGCGGTGACGCTGCCGCCGTAAAGGATTCTTACGGCGTCCGCAGTCTCTTTGCCGAAGCGGTCGCCAAGCGCTTCGCGTATCGCGGCGTGCACCTGCTGGGCCTGTTCGGGTGTAGCGGTGCGGCCGGTGCCGATAGCCCATACGGGTTCGTAAGCGACGATTATGCGCGGGGAATCCTGCGGCCCGATCGGCGCGAGACCGAACTGCAGCTGGCGGAGCACCACTTCGGTGGTGTGGCCGCGGTCGCGTTCGCGGCCGGTCTCGCCGACGCATAGAACCGGCGTCATCCGATGGCCTGCCACGGCAGCGGCGCGTTTGCCGACGAGTTCGTCCTCCTCCTTGAAGATGTGGCGGCGTTCGGAATGGCCGACGATCACGTGGCTTACCCCGAAATAACGAAGCATCGGAGCCGAGACCTCGCCGGTAAACGCACCTTTTTCCTCGAAGTGCGCGTTCTGCGCGCCGAGCAGGATCGAGGAGCCGGCGAGCGCCTGCGCCGCCGCCGGGATCGAGAGAAAGGGTGGAGCGACCATGACTTCGCGGTCGCGCGACAGCGTGGCCGCGTCGCGGTCGAGGTCCGCGCGCAGGGCAGCGATAAGCTCGCGGCTCTCGGTGGGGCCGAGGTTCATTTTCCAATTGCCGGCAAAGAGTTTCTTGCGCATGTGAGTGCCTTCGCTTTAATCGTGGCCGTGGAGGAACCGCGTCTCAGGCTTCAAGCGCTTTGACGCCGGGCAGTTCGAGCCCTTCGAGATATTCGAGCGTCGCGCCGCCGCCGGTGGAGATGTGGGTGAAATTTCCCGCCCAGGGATGCCCGGCTACGGCCGCCGCGGTGTCGCCGCCTCCGAGCAGGCTGGTGACGCCGTGCAGATTGGCGATGGCCTCGCCGACCTCGAGGGTGCCGGCGGCGAACTCGGGAAGCTCGAAGAATCCGAGCGGCCCGTTCCATACGATGGTCTTTGCTCCGCCCAGGCGCGCGATGAATTCGGCGACGGCTTCGGGGCCGATATCCAACCCCATTTTATCGGGAGGAATCTGGCGCACCGTTTCGACCGTCGCGCCGGCCTCGGGCGCGGACGCCACCACGTGGTCGATCGGGAGGAGGAAGGCGACGTTGCGTTTGGCCGCCTCGGCCAGGAGTTCACGTGCGAGGTCAACCTTGTCCTCTTCGACGCGCGATTTGCCGACCGGAACGCCTCGCGCCTTGAGGAACGTATAGGCCATCGCGCCGCCCACGATGACCGCGTCGACCTTGGTCATGAGGTTGCGGATGACGCCGATTTTATCGGAGACCTTGGCGCCGCCGAGGATCGCCACGTACGGATGAGCTGGATTTTCGGTGACCGCCCGCAGTGCTTCAAGCTCACGCAGCATCAGGAAGCCCGCCGCCCGCTCGGCGATGAAGCGGGTGACGCCGACGGTCGAGGCGTGCGCGCGATGGGCGGTGCCGAAGGCGTCGTTGACGTAGACGTTCTTGCCCCGCGCGAGCTCGTGAGAAAAATCGCGATCGTTCGCCTCTTCTTCGGCATGGAAGCGCAGGTTCTCGAGCAGGATGGCGTCGCCGGGATGGAGATCGGAGATCATCCGGCCGGTGATGTCGCCGATACAATCGGGCGCAAGCGCGATTTTTTTACCCAGAGCGGCGGTCAGGTGTTCGGCGACGGGCTTGAGGCTCAGTGACGGAGTCCGCTCCTTGGGGCGGCCCAGATGCGAGCAGAGCACGGCGGACGCACTGTGAGCGAGGATGTAGCGAATCGTATCGAGACTCGCGTCGATGCGGGTGGGGTCGGTGATCCGTCCCGCATCGAGGGGCACGTTGAAATCGCAGCGCACGAGGACCTTTTTGCCCTCGAGCTTGAGACTGTTGAGCGCGACTGCTGGCATCGGCGGAACTTATGTGCGGGTCAGTGCGGTTCCCGGATCAGAGCCGCGCCGCGATATAGGCGGTGACGTCGGCGAGCCGGTTCGAGTAACCCCATTCGTTGTCGTACCAGGAGAAGATCTTGACCAGCCGCTTGTCGAGCACCTTGGTCAGGGGCGCGTCCAGGATCGAGGAATGTGGATTGTTATTGAGGTCGATCGAGACGAGCGGGGCCTCGCAATACTCGAGGATGCCGCGGAGTTCGCCGTCGGCCGCCTTTTTCATTGCGGCGTTGACCGCCTTCTCGTCGCAATCACGCTCGACGGCCGCGGTGAGGTCGACCAGCGAAACGTTGGAAGTTGGCACGCGCACGGAGATGCCGTCGAGCTTGCCCTTGAGCGCAGGCAGGACGAGTCCGATCGCCTTGGCCGCGCCGGTTGACGTCGGAACCATCGAGAGCGCCGCAGCGCGGGCGCGGCGAAGGTCCTTGTGCGGACCGTCCTGGAGCATCTGATCCTGGGTGTATGCGTGTACGGTGGTCATCAGGCCATGGACAATGCCGAAACTGTCGTGGAGGACCTTGGCGACCGGAGCGAGACAGTTGGTGGTGCACGAGGCATTCGATACGACGTCGTGCTTCTTGGGGTCGTAGGTGTCCTGGTTGACGCCCAGACACATGGTCAAATCGGCGCCGTCAGCGGGAGCGCTGATTACGACCTTGCGCGCGCCGGCGCTGAGGTGCATCGCGGCCTTGGACCGTTCGGTGAAAAGGCCGGTCGATTCGACCACGACCTGCACACCGAGCTGTTTCCAGGGCAGCTTCGAGGGATCGCGTTCGGCCAGGACCTTCAGGGCGTGGCCGTCGACCATGATCTGACCGCCCTCGGCCTTGA
>JASHZA010000141.1 GCA_030042765.1 Candidatus Binataceae bacterium
CCGAGCTTCGCGTTGAGATCGGTGACGGCCGGCTTGAGCTTTTCGGCAGGCAGCATCGGATGCCATCCGTCGCCGAATTCGAGGACGCGCTGGAGCGCGGGCGCGCCATTGCCGCCGATCCAAATCGGCGGGCGCGAGGGGCGCGGCAGAAAAACGAAGGGCGGGAAGCTTACCAGATCTCCCTGATAGCCCTCGGCCTCGTGCGCGAACAGATGACCGATCACACGCAGGGTCTCGTTGCTGATCCGGCCGCGCATCCGCTGGTCGACACCGAGCGCTTCGAACTCGCGTTTCATCCAGCCCACCCCGACACCGAGAATCATCCGTTCGCCCGATAACTCCTGGATCGTCGCGACCTGCTTGGCGGTGAGTACCGCGGGCCGGTACGGCAGCACCAGTACCGAGATGCCGAGGCGGATGCGATCCGTCGCGCCGGCAAGATAGGCGAGGGTCGCCAGCACGTCGAGATAGCGGCCTCCCGAGCCCTCGGTATCGTCGGGCGGGATGCACAGATGGTCGGAGACGAAGAGCGCGTCGAAGCCGAGAGACTCGGCTACCCTGGTGCATTCGCGGATCGTCTTGCGGGTCGATTGGGGGCCCATGTTGCGGATGGCAATTCCGAAACGCATCGGTATCTCCGGTTCGAGCGCGCTGGATTAGGCTCCGGCGCCGACGTTTAGCGAGCCGAATCGAGCTTGCGTCGCGAGGGTCGGGAGGCGAGGCGGCGGGCGGTTTCGCCGATCGAACCCGCGCGATGCCATCGGCTATACTCCTCGAGAGTCAAGCCGCGGGCGGCTTCGAGCGCGACCGAAAGTGCCGCAAGCACGAAGACCTGGGCGAGCACGCTGATCCGCGGCGCAAGACCAAGCACTCCGCCCTCTTTTTCGATCGGAGCGCGCAGGACAAGATCGGCGAGCTGCGCAAGTTCCGAGACATCATTGCCGGTGACCGCGATCAACTGCGCGCCGTGATCCTTGATTGCTTCGGCGGCGGCGCACAACTCCGCCGTTCTGCCGCTGTTGGAAATTGCGATGACGACGTCTCTTGGATGAACCTGACCCAGAGAGCCATGCAAGGTTTCGGTCGCGTGCAGAAATGTCGCCATAGTGCCGACCGAGCAGAACAGGCTCGAGGCGTACCGCGCGACATGTTCGGACTTGCCCACGCCGGTCACGTGGACGCGGCCGCTACGTGTCTCCGCGATGTGGATCATTTCCACCGCGCGTGAAATCGCCGTGAGATCCAGGGCGCCCTTGAGCGAGGCCAATTGCGCCAGACTCAGTTCGAAGAAGCGCTCGACCTCGCGCGCCGGATCGAGCGCGATATCAGCGCGAACTGGCTCGGGCGCCGCATGCGGGGAAATTGATCCGGACGGCAACCGTTCGCCCCACAGTTTGGCAATTTCATCGCGCAGCTCAAAACCCGAGGGAAACGCGCCCAGACGCGTCACGCATACGGCACCAGTGGCGTTGGCGAGACGCCCGATCGATTCCCAACCCAGCCCCCATCGGAGTCCCGCGAGCATCGCGCCGAGGAAGGCGTCTCCGGCGCCGGTGGCGTCGACTTGCCTGACCTCGAAGGCGGGCACACGAAGAGCGGTGTCGTGCGCCGCGATCGCGCATCCGCGGTCTCCCTCCGTGATGATGACCGCGCGGTTGCCATAACGGGTTCGCAGCGTCTCCGCCATCTTGAGCGCATCACCGCCGCCGTTGCCGGCCAGTTCGCGCGCGGCGGCCTTGGCGGGCTTCAAGACGGTCGCCAATTTGAGGGCGCGTTCGAGTTCGCTTCGAGTGCCGAGGGTCGCGCAGGCGTCGCCGGGTGGCACGTCGACGTCGAGCACGGTCGGGATCGAATGGGTGCGCGCAAAGAGGAGGATCGCGATGACGGTCGCTAGCGGAAGCTGGGAGATTTCGGTGGTAACCATCCGCGCGTTGCGGATGAATTCGGCGTGACGGCGACGAATCTCGGCGGGCTTCAACTCGGCGGTGGCTCCGCGCAGCATGTAGATCGCGCGGTTGCCGGCGGCGTCGACGAAAATCGTCGCGCACGAACTCGCGCTGCCGTCGAGCGTCAGATGGTGGCGGATGCCAAGCGAGTTCATCCCGGCGCGCAAAAATTCGCCGTAGCGATCGTCGCCCATCTTGCCGAAGATTCCGGTTTCGAGGCCGAGCACGCGGGCCCATCCGAGATGATTCAGCACCACGCCGCCGACCGCGAGTTGATCGGAGGCGGCGGCACCCTCGCCATCAAGCAGGATTTTCTCGTCGGCGCTGATTATGCGTGGGGTGCGGCGGAACAGGTCCACCACCATGCTGCCGCATCCGACCGCGTCAAGAAGTGTCTCAGCCATCGCGCCGGGCCCGCATCAGCACCGGTCGCCGGGTAGCCCATTCGCTGAGCCATTCAGGCTCGAGCGTCGCGGCCGCCCGCCGCCGGATATTTCTGAAGCGCCGGATGAATTCGCGGCGCTCGACTTCGGTGAGTGTTGGAGTGCCGGGGGCGACCGCGTCGCTCGAGCAAACCCCGACGTCGCTGAGCGCGGCCTTGTAGCACGCGATGGTTGCGCGGTAGGGCTTGCCGACGCGGGTAAACTCGCACGCGTCGCGGCATTCTTCGAGGATCGCGGCATAGCGCCGCATCAGGAGCGCGTCGGTCTTTTTACACACCTGCCACGCGCGCTGCCATTCACGCGGCATCATGTTGGCCGCGCCGGCGACGACGCCGTGGGGCAGGGCATCCTGCGTCAGGTACCGGTTCCAGTAGTGGCGTATATGCCCACCCATCCCGCGACGCGGCTGGAACAGGTCGAATATGAGGTAGGCATTGCCCGGATAGATGCCGAATTCGCCGTGGCGTTTGAAGTTTGAGGCGGCACGCGTGTAGTTGCCGAGCACCGTCTTGCCGGCGGTGACTTTGACGCCGCGGACGTATCCGAGCCGGCTCATCTGTTTCACGTCGCGTGTGTGCAGATGGGGCGCCTTGCCGGCGGCGGCGATGTCCGCGTTGTCATAGAGAAACAGGGGGAGCGCACGCCCGCGTTCTTCATACACGGCGCCGATCTCGCGCGTGACAAAGTCCACCGGATCCTGCACATCCGCGATCGAGAGCGGCGCAACCACAACGGCGTCGGCGTTGAGTTCGATCGCGTGGATCAGATTTTCCAGGGTCTCGGCGCGCGAGCGCGCCGTTATGCCGACCCAAGCCTCGACTGTTGCGCTGCCCGCGCGCGCGAGCTTGCGGCATTCTTCGACCGCGATACTGGCGACGAGTTGGCGCCGCAGGTTATCGAGCTTGTCCCATTCTCCGGTCGTGCCCGCCGCAAAGATTATGTTGGCGCCGGCACCCTCCTGGATCGCATAACGAACCACGTTGCGCTGTTCGTCGACGATGACTCGTCCATTGCGGTCAAGCACCGTGATGACCGGGATCGATAGTCCCGTGGGTGGCCGATAGCGAGCGGAGGACTTCACCCGCCGCATCCTAGCAGAAGTTGCACCAAAGAGATCGCGTGGCCTTAAATTCAGTTCCATCGTTCTCGTTACGGCGGCAGCCGCGTCAGGCACCTACAGAAGCGATAGCTCGAGCTGAGTCCTGTACGTGTAATTTCCATAGCGGTCGAAGCTGTAGTTAGTGATCCTCCCGGCAATACGCAAGCGGTAGTCGCCGTCGTCGGCGCGAGCCTCGACCGGCGGGTTGCGCGACCACAGCGCCTTCTTGCACGCCGCGATGAAGAGTTGGTCCACAGCCTGGTCGCCCGAATGCTGTTCGATAATGATTTCGGTGAGCCGGCCGTCCTGGTCGAGCACCGCGGTCAAAACCACCTGCTGGAGGTCGTCTCGCATCTTGCGATGCGCAAGCTTGTCCGCTTCAAGATCCTGCGCGGCTCTGAGCGTCCGTCTTGCCAGTATATAGGAGAAATCGCCGAAGCTTCGCGCCTTGTCGTTTCCGAGGCTGGCGTCGCCGGGCTGCCGCGTCACCGCATCGGCATAGCGCGCCTGTTCAGCGGTGGAGCCGAAGAAGCGGTC
>JASHZA010000010.1 GCA_030042765.1 Candidatus Binataceae bacterium
AAAGCAGACTTAGCGATAGCCGAACGTTCACCAAAAAATCATCGCGCGAGCTAACCGAGGCTGATAACGCATTGTGCCGCGTGCCGATGCTGCGATATCATCAAGGCTTCTCTTAATGGGAGCGCCTTAGGCGCAGTGTTCGGACCGTACCGTCAATGAAAAAGCTGACAGGTGCCCAAATCGTAGTCGAAAGCCTCATCGCCGAGGGCGTCGACGTCATTTTCGGTTACCCCGGTGGCGCGATTCTGCCCACCTATGACGCCCTGCTCGACTCGAAGATTAAACACGTACTCGTTCGGCACGAACAGGGCGCGACCCATATGGCTGAGGGCTATGCCAGGGTCAGCGGGCGTCCAGGCGTCGTGATCGTAACTTCGGGTCCGGGGGCGACCAACACGGTAACGGGCATTGCCGATGCGTATATGGATTCTACCCCGATGGTGGTGCTCTCGGGGCAGGTTTCGACTTCTCTTATCGGCAACGATGCCTTCCAGGAGGCAGACATCGTTGGCATCACGCGCCCCTGCACCAAGCATAACTACCTGGTCAAGGATGTCCGCGACCTTGCCCGCATCGTCAAGGAAGCATTTTACATCGCCGGCAGCGGTCGGCCCGGCCCTGTGGTGGTCGATCTGCCCAAGGACGTGCAACAGGCCGAGCACAGCTTCAAATACCCGGACAAGGTCGACCTGCGCAGTTACAAGCCAACGATCCGAGGCAATCCGCGCCAGATTGAACGAGCGATCGAAGCGATCGAAAAGAGCGAAAAGCCGCTCTTCTATGTCGGCGGCGGGGTACAATGGTCGGGCGCAGCGCCCGAGCTAACGCAACTGGCCCGCGGTCTCGGGATCCCCATATGCGAAACTCTGATGGGCCTGGGCTCGTTCCCGGCTTCCGATCCGCTCTGCCTCGGGATGCTCGGGATGCATGGCTCGTACGGGACCAATACAGCGGTATGCAATACAGACTGCCTGATCGCGGTGGGTGCGCGTTTTGACGACCGCGTCACCGGACGTATCGCTGATTTCGCACCCAAAGCGGAGAGCATTATCCACATCGACATCGATCCCTCCTCGATTTCAAAGAACGTCAAGGTCGACGTTCCGATAGTGGGCGACATCAAGTCCGTGCTCACCGACTTCCTGAAGGAAGTTCGCTCGCGCGAGGGTATCGCCCGGCACAAGGCCAGGTGGGCGAAATGGCATCAGCAGATCCTGGAATGGCGGCGCGAGCGCCCGCTTTATCAAAACGGAAATCACAGCGAACGCGAATCGGTCTCGCCGCTGCACGTCATCGAAGAAATGCACAACCTGACCAAGGGTGACTGCATCATCGCAACAGATGTCGGACAACATCAGATGTGGATCGCGCAGCTGTTTCCGTTCGAGCGTCCGCGCTCCTTACTCACCTCCGGCGGCTTGGGGACGATGGGTTACGGCTTGCCGGCCGGAATCGGCGCCAAATTCGCCGCGCCAGACCGGAAGGTGATCGTCGTCTCCGGCGACGGTTCGATCCAGATGAATATTCAGGAGCTGGGCACCGCGGTTCAGTACGGGGTCGACATCAAGGTCGTGATTCTGAACAACCATTTCCTCGGGATGGTCCGGCAGTGGCAAGAGCGCTTCTACGACGAGCGCTACTCCTACAGCGCGATGTCGGTGCCCGACTTTGTCAAGCTTGCCGATGCTTACGGCGCCAAGGGTTTTCGCATCGAGAAATCCAAGGACCTGGCCCGGACCATGAAGGACGCGTTCGCCACGCCGGGCCCGGTTCTTATCGACGTCGTCATCCCAAAGGAGGAGGCGGTGATGCCGATGATTCCTCCTGGCGGCGCGATGTCCGAAATGCTGTTTGCTTAGACCGCACGAGTCCCGGATTCTCGAACTGGCCGCGCAGGCACTTCATCTCGCTGCGCTTTTCATTTCTGCCGGCGAGGCGATAGGCTCGGCAACCAGCATCACATGGAGGATCCGACAATGGCGGCTCGGCTACCTTATCTTACCCGCAACGATCTGCCCGAAGCCGATCGCGGCATTTGGGACGATTTCGTCAAGGTGCGCAGTACCGAACCAGGCCACATTCATCGCACCGTCGCCAATGCGCCCAACTTGTTACGGCGATTCGTTGACCTCGCGAACGAATTGCGCAACGGCACTCAGCTCGATCCCAAACTCCGCGAGCTTGCTCTGATGACGGTGGGCCGGCTGACCGGCGCCGACTACGAGTTCACCCATCACTGGAACATGTCGCTAGGCGTTGGGGTGAAACGCGAGCAGCTTGAGCATCTGGCTGATTTCGAAACCTCCCCGGCGTTCAACGACCATGAACGCGCCGTGATCCGCTATGCGGTTGAAGCGACACGCGACGTCAAGGTCACCGACGCGACCTTTAACGCGCTGCGCGGATTCCTCGACAACCGCCGCATCATGGACCTGGTGATGAACGTTGCCTTCTACAATTCTGTCGCTCGCGTGATTGTCCCGTGTGGTGTGGAACTCGAGCCCGGCGCCAAAAAGAACTGACCGCGAGCCTGACTACTGGAGGTCATATCGATGGCTGCACGGCTTCCCTATGTCGATCGCGAAGGCCTGCCTGAAGCTGACCGCGACATCTACGACCGTCTCGTGCGGGAGCGGGGCGGGGCTCCGGTCGGCAACATCTTCCGCACGCTAGCCAACGCTCCCAACCTGCTGCGGCGGTTCAACGCTCTCGGCGGGGAGCTGCGCAACGCAACCCAGCTTGATCCGAAGCTGCGCGAACTCGCACTGATGACCGTCGGCCGGCTGACCAACGCCGAATACGAGTTCACGCATCACTGGAATATTTCGTTGCAGGTCGGCGTCAAACGCGAGCAACTCGAGCATCTGGCTGAGTTCGAGAAATCGCCGCTGTTCAACGACCATGAGCGCGCGGTGATGCGCTACGCGGTCGAGGCGACAAACGACGTAAAGGTCAGTGACCCAACCTTCAACGCCTTGCGTGGATTTCTCGATGATCGCCGTATGATGGAACTCGTGATGAACGTCGCATTCTACAATGCCGTGGTGCCCATCCTAGTGCCATGCGGTGTGGAACTCGAACCTGGGGCCAAAAGGAACTAAAGATAGGGCGAAACTCTTGACTTTGTCGGACCAGAGGTGGAACTTTCCATCAGTGGTACTCTAACCTAACGCGGAGATCTGCTAATGCCAGAATTCGACCTAGTGGTTAAGAACGGGATGATCGTGGACGGAACGCTCGCGCCGCGTTTCCGTGACGACATCGGAATCAAAAACGGCCGCATCGCTAAGATTGGGCGCATCATGCCCCATGAGGCGTCGAAGGTTATCGAAGCCGACGGCCTGGTTGTCGCGCCCGGCTTTATCGACCTGCACACGCACTACGATGCGCAAATCTTCTGGGATCCTTATCTGACGATCTCGGGCTGGCACGGAATCACCTCAGTGGTCCTCGGTAATTGCGGGTTCGGCTTCGCACCCGTCAAGCCCAAGGATGTCGAGCGTTCAATGCTCACGATGGTCCGCACCGAGGCGATTCCATTGCGCTCGATGCAGGCGGCCATGAAGTTTACCTGGGAAACTTATCCCCAGTTCATGGATGCGCTGGATAGGCAGCCCAAGGGCATCAACCTGCTCCCGTACGTTCCGATGAATCCGCTGCTGGGCTACGTTATGGGCATTGACGAGTCCAAGACCGGACGGATGCCGACGGACGAAGAGCATGCGACGATGCGCCGCCTGCTTAATGAGGCGATGGATGCGGGCGCGTGCGGATGGTCTGCTCAGCGCTTGGTGCCTGATGGCCCGTCGTCGGTGCAGCGCGATTTCGATGGCTCGCCGATGAACACCGACATTATGCACGACGAGACCTGCATCGAGATGGCGAAGGTGCTCGGCGACCGCGGCGAGGGCTTCCAGGAGCTTACGCTCTCCAGCTGGGACCCCAAGAAGGACGCCAAGCATTTCGAATTGCTCGCCGAAATCAGCGGGCGCCCGATCATGTTCGAGGCCGTCGCGACTCAGGATCGCTTCCCGCACCGCCATCGCAACACCCTGAAGTGGCTCGAACGCTGTCGGCAGCGCGGACTCCGCGTTTACGGACAGGGCGTTACAACCGATGCTGGCCTAAGCTTCACCTTCGAGGACTGGAACCTGTTTGACGATTCGGATTCTTGGCGCGAAGCGACCACCGGCACGGTGGCCGAGCGCAAGGAGAAGCTCGGCGATCCCCGCCGGCGTCAGGCGCTGAAGGACCAGATGCCTCGCGAAAGCCTGATCACCAGCTACTTCGACGAGATCATCATCACGGACTGCGTGAAGGCGGAGAATAAGAACCTCGAGGGTCTGACCCTGCGTAAAGCGGCGGCACAGACTGGCAAGCATCCGGTTGACGTGATGCTTGACCTCGCGGCTTCCGAAGACCTCAAGACCGAGTTCTTCGCTCCCGCCGTCAACCAGAACATGGATCTGATGAAGGAACTGATCGACACGCCGCACATCGCATTTGGTGTTAGTGACGGTGGCGCGCACACCAAGTTCCTTACCGCCGGCCGTTTCCCGACCGAGGGTATCGTGAAGTACGTGCGCGAGAAGCAGTGGCTCAGCCTCGAACAGATTCACTGGAGACTGAGTGCGCTGCCCGCATTCTGCGCCGGCTTCAAGGATCGCGGCTTCCTGCGCGAGGGTGCGCCGGCCGACATCGTGGTTTACGATTTCGAAAATCTCAAAGTTACGCCGATCGAAATCCTCCACGATCTGCCCGGCGACGAGTGGCGTCGTGTGCAGAAGGCCGAAGGCTACAAGTGGATCGTCGTCAACGGCGAAGTCACCTTCAAAGATGGCGTCTGCACGGGAGCAACTCCGGGCAGGCTGCTGCGCCACGGCATGAGCGCTTGAGCCTCGCACAAGAGCGTAGCGATTTAAGCGAAGGGCGGCGGGAGAAATCCCGCCGCCCTTTTTTTTCTGCGCCGCCGTTCGGGTCCGCCGCGGCTCTTTCGCTCCGCTCTCCCGATTCTGCCCATCAGCGCTCGAATGAGCTAGAAATCGCCCCGTTTGACCCTCGCCATGAGTTCGCGCGCCTCGGGACCTAGCAATACGATTTCCATAATCGCGCCGATCGCCTTTTCGGTGTCGAAGTATGTGTAGCGAGCGTCTCCTAGGGCGCCGCTTTGCAGAACGGAAAGTCCGCCGCGCTTCAGCTCGTCAAGAGCCCCATCATATCGGGCCGGTTCGTGCAGGAAGAACCCGAGATGATGAGGCCCCTCGCCCCGGCGTTCGAGGTATTCCCTGTAGGTAGTTTCCCCCGAAATGTGCTGGATGAGTTCGATTTGCGTGTTGCCGGAATACGCGATCGCTATGCTGAAGTTGTGGTCTGCGGGTCTGCCGCGAAATGTCTTTCCGTTGGCACGCTTTCCGAAGTCCTCAATCACGTAAAAGCGCGGCACACCCATCCGCTCGCCGAAGAACCGCTGCGCCGCGGCGAGATCCCTGACCACGAACGCGACCTGCTCCAGGCTGCCGCCCACGGCAAGCAACGGTGATCGCCAGTCCATTTTTCTCTCTCCTTTCCAGATCCGAAAATTGGTTCAGCCTCCATACATCGCGTCGATCTGCGCGCGGTAATGCTCCTGAATGACCTTGCGGCGTAGCTTCAGCGTCGGCGTTAGTTCGCCGTTATCTTGTGAAAATGGGCGCGCGGTCAGCGTAAGCCCGACTATGGCCTCCACATCCGAGAGCGACCGGTTGAATTCTCGAATCCGCGCGTGAAAGAATTCGCGCAGTTTTGCCTCGTTCACCAGTTGTTCGGGGTCCTCGCTCTCGAGTTGAAGTGCCTTCAGTTGCGTGGCGAGGCTCTCAAAGTCCGGGACCAGGATCGCTGCCAGATGTTTGCGGCGGTCGCCAACGACACAGGCCTGCGCGACATAAGGATCGCTCGCGAGCCGAGTCTCCAGGTTTGCCGGCGAGATATTTTTACCTCCGGAAAGGACGATGATTTCCTTCTTGCGGTCGGTGATACGAATGAAACCCTCGCCGTCGATTTGAGCTACATCACCGGTGTGAAGCCAGCCCGCGCTGTCGATTGTCTCGCGGCTTTCAGCCTCACGCCCGTAATAGCCTCTCATTACGTTGGACCCGCGCACCAACAGTTCCCCGTCCGCTGCGGTTTTCACTTCTATGTCCTTCAGGGGACGGCCGACCGTGCCGATTCGGGTCAGCCCATGCAAGTTGCACGAGACGACCGGTGCCGCCTCGGTCAGTCCGTAGCCCTCTACGATGGGAACCTCGACGGCGGCCAGGAAGCGGTTGATCTCGACGGGTAAAGGCGCGCCGCCCGAAATCAGATAGCGCAGGCGACTGCCGAAAATTGCCCGTATCTTGTCGAAGACCAGCCGCCGGAAGACCGCCATCGCGGCGCGCAAGTGGGGCGGCAGAGCGCGCCCGTGATGACGATACTCGCTGGCTCGGGAACCGATCGCGATCGCCGCGTGGAAAATTCTCTGCCGCATTGCGGGCGACGCCTCGACCGTGCGCATGACGCGGCTATATATGACCTCGAGCAGGCGCGGCACAGTCAACACCACTGTGGGTTCCACTTCGAGAAGATTCTGCGCGATTTGACCGAGTCCTTCCGCGTAATTGATGGTGCCGCCTGCCGCCATCACCGTATAGTAGCCCGCGGTGCGCTCGAACGAATGGGCTACCGGAAGAAAAGATAGCGTACTGTCCGTCTCGTTAAGCCCCAGCGCAGCGAGATTCGAAGCGCAATTGGCCAGGATGTTCCGGTGCGATAGCATCGCCCCTTTCGGCGGTCCGGTGGTGCCCGAAGTGTAGATAAAAGTTGCGAGGTCGTCGCTGCTGCCTTCGATCGCAGGGACAGGTTCACCATCGCTCGCCTGCTCCAATGTGATCATTCTGGCTCCGTTGCTCTCGCCCGACACCGTTCCGGGATGCAGCGCGATGATGCCCTCAACGTCGGGCAGAGCCGACGCTATCTGCCCCACTTTTCGAACCAGATGATCCCCGCTGACCGCGATCAGGCGGGCCCCTGAATCCGCGATAACGTGCCGGGTCTCTTCGTTCCCGCTGGTGGTGTAGAGTGGCACTACCACTGCGCCGGCCCCGAGTACCGCCTGGTCGACCACCACCCATTGTGGTGAGTTTTCGGCAAGGATGGCGACACGATCGCCCGGTTCGAGACCTAGCCGAATCAGGCCACCACGGAGACGCATTGCCTGACGGGCTATTTCGCTCCACGAATGGTCGCGCCAGGAGTTTTCATAACGGTCGCGCAGGAACGCCCGCGCGCCGTGCTTCCGCGCCTGCTCCTCAAAGTTTTGGGCCAAGGTCGCCGCTGCGCTCGCCATTCAATCCCTCCCGCCGCTCAGTCGTTGCGCATCGAGTTGTAGTCAAAGGGCCAGTCAACTGCTATTGCTCTCGCCGGGCCTGGCCGCTCCCTTTTGGCGCCGGCGGCCCACGAGAGCCCCTCTCGGGGCCTAGAATAGGCGTTCCATTCCATGTCGGCTATCTATTACTATTACTGCTTGCGACTGCTCGACGTGAGCAAGGAATCTAGCGATGACGCTTGAACAGATCGACTTGACTGACCTCGACTTCTTCGTTCGTGGCGATATGTACGAAGCGTTTAAGCTGCTGCGGGAACGTGACCCGGTTCACTGGCAGGAGCGTCAGGCTGGCCGCGGCTTCTGGTCGCTCACCCGCTATGAAGACGTGCTCGCAGTCTACCGTGATTCCGAGAACTTCAGCTCCGCTCTGGGCGTCACGCTCTACTTCGGCAAGCCCGAACCAGCGCGCTCAGGCATGGGCCGGATGATGATCATGACCGACCCGCCGCGGCATGCGAAGGTACGCCAAGTGGTAAGTCGCCGTTTTACCCCGAAGGCTGTGGCGTCCTACGAGGGACGGATCCGCCAGATTGCCTCGGAGATTGTGGACTCGGTAATCGAGCGCGGCGAGTGTGATTTCGTGGTCGACGTGGCCGCGAAATTGCCGACCGCAGCAATCTGCGAGTTGATGGGAATTCAGCGTGAACATTGGGATTTGATGTTTACCATCGCGAATCAATATGTCGGTCACCACGATGAAGAGTATTCGATGGGACGCACGGGGCGCGACACCATGTTTGACGCCGAGGCCCAGGCCGTCGAGTTCTTCACCAAAGAGGCAGATAAGCGTAGACGCAAGGCGACCGATGACCTGATTAGCGCGATCGTTCACGGTTCTGTGATGGGCGAAGCGCTGTCATCCAAGGATATCGTAGCGAACTGCTGGATGCTTGTTCTGGGTGGCCAGGAGACCACCCGTAACGCGATTTCCGGTGCGATGCTGGCCTTGGTCCAAAACCCTGAAGAGCGTGAAAAATTCCTGTCGGATCCGGCGGCACCTCTCGCCATCGAGGAATTCTTGCGGTGGACCTCCCCAGTGACGCATATGATGCGCACTGCTGCCAGCGACATGACAATCCATGGCGAAAAGATCCGTGCGGGCGACCGCGTGGTGCTTTGGAATGCCTCGGCGAATCGGGACGAGCGGCAATTTACGGACCCTGACCGTTTCGATGTGGATCGAAGCCCAAACGAACATCTCGCCTTCGGCTACGGTGAGCACTTTTGTCTTGGCGCGAACCTTGCCCGCCTCGAGATGCGGG
>JASHZA010000142.1 GCA_030042765.1 Candidatus Binataceae bacterium
AAATGTCCGTGACGTGCCGCATATCGAGAAAGGCCGCAGGCTCGTCAAGCAGCGCGATTCGCGGCTCCTGTGCCAGCGCCCGCGCAAGGAACACGCGTTTGCGCTCGCCGCCCGACAGCTCCTGGATGGGGCGGCGCGCCAGTTCGCGAAGTCCGAATCGATCGAGCGCCCGCCAGGCCAATTCGAGGTCGCGGGGCGTTTCCAAATGAAACGGTCCGAGATGTGGCGCGCGGCCCATCAGGACAACCTCTAGCACCGTGAAGCCGAACGCGACGTGATTTTCCTGCGCCACGGTGGCCAGCGTGCGCGCGAGAGTGCGGCGGTCGTAGTCGCGAAGCGTGCGTCCGAGCAGCTCGACCTCTCCGGACCACATTTCGAGCGAGCCGCCGAGAACGCGCAGCAGAGTCGACTTGCCGGCGCCGTTGGGACCCACGATCGCGAGCAGTTCGCTTTCGTTGACCTCGAGCGTGATGCCGCGGAGCACGGGCCGGCAGGCGTATCCAGCCGTTAACTTCGACGCACGCAGCGCAATTCCGGTGCGGGGCTCGGCGCTATTCATAAGGCGAACGTTCTCCGCCCTTCGCGGCGCAGGACGTAGATGAAGAACGGCCCCCCGCACAAGGCGGTAATCGCCCCGACCGGGAGTTCCGACGGGGCGATTACGACCCGCGCGATCAGGTCGGCCGCGACCGTAAGCGCCGCGCCGCCGAGAATCGACGCCGGAAGCAACAATCGATGATCCGCGCCCAACGCCAGGCGCATGATATGTGGCACGATCAGCCCGACGAATGAGATTATCCCGCTGACTGAAACCGCGGCTCCGATCATCACGGAGGTCGCAAAGAAAATCGTGCGGCGCACGCGATCCACCTCAACCCCGAGATCCGCGGCCTCGTCGTCGCCGAGGCTCAGCAGATTCATGTCACGCGCATAGGCTATCAACAGAGCGAATCCAGCGAGTCCGAGCACGCCCACCATCGCGGTCTCGCGGTACGTGGGAGCCTCGAAACTGCCCATCAGCCAGAAGATTATGCTGTGGGTGTAATAGAAATTGACCACGCTATTGACCAGCATAATCGCGGCGCCCCAGAAAGCGTTGAAGATCACACCGACCAGCAGCAGAGTGAACGGTTCGATCCGCCCTTGGACCTGGGCTAACCGGTACACCGCGACGGTGGAGATCAGCGAGGCCGCAAAAGCGCAGATCGGAACGGCGACGTCCGCGCCGCCCAGCCGCGAAAATGCGACCAGTGCCACAATCGCGCCGAAGGCGCCGCCGCCCGAGATTCCCAGAATACCGCCCTCGGCGAGGGGATTACGCACCAGCGCTTGCAATGCGACACCGACTGCGGCCAGCACCGCGCCCACGATCATACCCATCAGCACTCGCGGGATGCGCGCGCCAAGCAGAATCGCATGGTCAGGGCTGAGCGGCTCCCTTATCGCGCGCAAAAGGCTGATATGAACGCTCCCAAAGATCGTCGCCGTGACCGCAATTGCGATCGTCACCGCGCCGAGTACCGCCAGCACCAGGACAATTCGCGTACGGGTGAGGTGAGCACCAGCAAATTCGCGCAAATCGAAATCCGCTGCGTGTAGCTGGCTCCCGCGCCTGTCCGCCATTTCGCTCACTGGCTCGCCTCGCCCCTCGGCGCAGTGGATTGTGGACGCGGCTCATTCGTAGCGAAGGCCTCGGGATGAATCAGGCGCGCGAGGATCTCCAGCGTACTCCCGATACGCGGTCCCGGATGGAGCGTCGGGTCTTCGGGATATCCATACACACGATGGTTCTTTACGGCAGGAATAGATGGGTACTTCGACCAAAACAAATCCGGCGTCGACGGATCGGTCCCCATCTGGCCGTCGAGAATCACGTCAGGGCGGCTCGCAATGATGTACTCGAGGCTGAGCCGCGGCCAGGCCTGTGCCGAGGCATCCGCGATATTCGCTCCATGCGCCAAGCCGAGCAGCTCGTCGAGATAGGTGCCGCGCCCAACGGCCACCATCGGCTGATGCCCGACCACCATCAGAACGCTGCGCACGGGTCTGCCGTTGAGGCGTTCTTCAGTCGAGCGGACGTGCAAATGGATCTCTGCAAGCAGACGGTGCGCGGTGACGGCGCGCCCGGTTCGGTCGCCAATCTGCTGGATGCTGTACTCGATCTGCGCGATCGAATCGTCGCCGCCGACTGCGATCGTGGTTATGCCCATCGCGCGCAGCGCACGCATTTCACGCAGATCCGACGACGTCAGCGGGCCGATCACGACAGTCGGTCGCAGTCCGGCGATGGCCTCGACATTGGGGGTCAGAAACGTCCCGACCCTGGGGAGCTTGCCAGCCGCCGGCGGGTAGTCGCAGTACTGGGATACCCCGACGACCTGGGCGCCGGCACCGATCGCGAACAGAGTCTCGGTCACCGAGGGTGCGAGCGATACAATGCGCTGGGCGCCGTCAGCGCGGGCGCGTGGGATTACCGCTGCCCGGCATCCCCCAGCCAGCATTGCCGCGGCAAGCAAAATCAGCGCGAATTTGCGTCTCTCAATCCCCACACAGCGAACCTATATGATTGAATGGCGCCGATTAAGCGAACTGCGCCGCACTCCGGTGTCCCTTTGCAATGGCGCGGCAGGTTGGTTACTTAAGTCGCGAGGGTTAAGCCGGTGTTGAAAATCGCCGTTTGTGTAAAACAGATTCCGCTGGTCGAGGACGCTAACTTCGATCCTGTCAGCAAAACGATCAAGCGCGACGGGGTCAACGTGATGAGCGCCTACGACCTGCGCGCTATTGCGCAGGCGGTCGATCTGAAGAAGCGCGCCGGTGCCGAGACCACGGTGATTACGATGGGCCCGCCGCAGGCGCGCGAGGTGCTGGTCGACGCGCTCGGTATGGGAATGGACCATGCGGTCCATCTTGAGGACCGCGCCTTCGCCGGTTCCGACACGCTGGCCACCGCTCGAGCGTTGGCGTTGTGGCTGGCGCCGCATAATTTTGACCTCATTCTGCTCGGCAAATATTCACTTGATGCCGAGACCGGGCAGGTTGGTCCCGAAATCGCGGAGCTGCTCGGAATCGCGCAGATCGCTGGCGTACGCAAGCTGCATATCGAGGGGCAATCGATTTTTGCCGAACGCGAGAGCGAAGAAGGCTTGGAAGAAGTGGAATGCCGGATGCCATCGCTGCTTACCTGTGCAGAGCGGCTGATTAATCCGATCAAGATCGACCCCAGGACACGTGAGGCCGCGATGTCCAAGGCGATCAGGTCCGTTCGCGCAGGCGACCTCACTGACGAAGCGGGTCAATTCGGCTTTGCAGGTTCGCCCACTTCGGTGCAGGAGGTGCGGGCCCAGGAGTCGCCGAAGGTCGAGTGCAGAATGATCGATGCGGCTGATCCCGAACGCGCGGCGGAACTCGTGATTGACGAGCTCGACCGCATCGGCGCGCTCGCGCCGCGAGTACGCAAGCAGCGTTCGATCGGTGACACGATTCGCGGACCCGTCCGCGGCAAGGACGTCTGGGTCGTGGTCGAGACCAATCTGGCCGGGGCGGTAACCCTCGGCAGCCTCGAATTGCTCTCGGCCGGCGACGTGCTGGCTACGCAGCTCAGTGGCGCGCTGGTCGCGGTGGGCTTTCCCGGCTCGATCGCAAAGCACGCGGGATTGCTCGCGAGCTATGGGGCCGACCGTATAATCGTCGTGGACCATCCGGCGCTCCAGAACTATTCTCCGGATACCGCCGCCGAGGCGATGGCGAGGCTGGTACGCGAGCGCACGCCATGGGCTCTGCTGCTATGCGCGAGCGAACGCGGC
>JASHZA010000143.1 GCA_030042765.1 Candidatus Binataceae bacterium
GACCGAGTCCAAACCCGCCTTCTCCTTGTTCTCTACTGTACAAGAGACCATCGCTTGGCGCAGATAGCGCAATCCTTCTTCGCCAAGGCCCAGCAAGGCCAATTCCAGGGCATAAGTTCGAGTGTAGTCGTAGCGGTTACAGTACGGCGGAGAAGTGACCAGGCAGTCGAACGAATCATCTTGTAGGGTTGGAAGAATCTGCAGACAGGACCCTTTTATAATTTCGATTTTGCCGATCTCACGGTGTTGCGGGCGCCTGTCAAAAAGTCCGTCGCGCTCGCTCAGGTCCGCATATATTTCCCTCAGCTTCCGTTGGATCGCCTCATCAAAGGAGCGTATCGGACCCTTGTCAAAGCGGCGGGTTCCTTGGCGGCGTCCCGACCGGTAGTCCCACCGCAGATATTGGCCGTCTTTGCGTGTGTAGCTGATTTCTTCCAACACGGCGTGTGCGGCAAGGCACAACAGCCGCTTCGCAGCTTCATCCCTCTCTCGTTCGACCGCCGCCAGATAGCGGCCTAGCTTCCGCTCAGTCTCAGCTGGAAAGGCCCCGGCGGTAATTGTCACATGCGGGAACGCTTTAACGGTCTCGGTTGTCTCCCAAGGCCGTTCCTGACGCCAGCGGGCTATCAGTCGTTCGGCGCGAGCACGATTCCCATTGAGGATTGCTTTGCGAACCTCGATGACTTCGCAACCGACCGGCAATAATTCAATCCCGACGGCGTCTAAGCCCCGTTGGCTTGCCACAAACAAAGTCGTGCGTGCGCCAGCGAACGGGTCGAGAACGCGGCCATATTTGATTTCTAGGTTGTCTAGAATGTAATCAAGTAGGGCGGCCGAAAAGCCTTCCTTGTACTTGAACCAGCGATATTCCGGCTCGATTTTGTTGGCTTGGAAGCTGACTAGCGTACGCTTTAGGTCGGCATTAACTTGGAGCTTGCCGGACAGACGCGCCTCCAGCGTCGCCACCGCCTTTTGGATGGCGTCGAGCGATATCCCCTGCATAACGGAGATGTTAGGGATCAAGCGACGACCGATACAAGCCGAGGTCTAACAACAGTCAACAGGAATTAGCCCACAATCGAGAACTGGTCACGCCGTGCAAACGGCTTGCCCTGCGCTCCGCCCGTATTAGGGAGAGATTTAGGGTCATGAGGTTAGATCGCGAAAGCTTACTTGGCTGCCGTGCGCCGCTCGAGCTTGCGCAGCCGCTGATCCTGGTCCTTGGTCTGGACGGTGATGCGATCGTCGAAGCGCTCGAATTTCCGCGCAAGCGTCGCCAACGCCTTGTTGGTCTGCTTGAGCTCGGCATCCAGCCGTTTGACCAGGCCTTCGGCCGAAGAAGAGATCTCGTGACGCACTTCGGCGGCCGCAGCCGGCACCTCGCGTCCCAGGTCCTGGCGGGCTGCCGCCAGTTCCTTGCGCACGGCATCACCAACCGCGTTGACTTCGCTGCTGAATTTCGAATGAAGCTCCGCGCTGGTTCGTGCCAGCTCCTCCGTCAGGCGCTGCGGGGCACGCGCAGCGGCGGCCTGAATCTCCTGCTGAAATTCGTGGCGAGTCGAAGCGAGTTGCTCGCGGAAGTCGACGCGGGTCGCCCCCAGCATCTCCCCCAGCCGCACCATCTCGGCACCCAGATCCGCGCGAGTTGACGCGATCGCCTCGCGGTTTTCGCCGATGCGGTCGGAGAGGAAGCGAATCTGGCGGCCGACCTCGTTGAATTGCCCGACGATTTCCTCGCGCAGAGCCTCGATACGCCCACCGACCCCGGTCACCGCCTCGAGCACCAGCTCGAACCGGGCACCCAACTGCTCCATCAACGCCCCCATCCTGGTCACCGCTTCATCAGCCACGCTCGTATTCCCCTCCATGACCCTTCAACGGATACCCTACCTGACCGGGTGGAACAACCGCGACCACCGCACGTCATAGAAGCAGCTTAAGGGCGAACTGTCATCTGCGCATGACCAATAGATGAACATCGCCCGGCCTTCGATAGCGTCGCGCGTCGCAGTTCCCCAAAAGCGGCTGTCGTAGCTGCGGTCACGGTTGTCGCCCATCATGAAGTACTCGCCGGTCGGAACCCGGAATGGACCGAAATAGTCGCGCTCTGAATTCTGCGTCCGCTGACCCGGCAAAAGCTCCAGATGGGCGTGCGGGTCGGAGTCGAGCTTGCCGTTGAGGTAGAGAATTCCTCCCTTGACCTCGATGGTGTCGCCGGGAACTCCGACCACTCGTTTGATGAAATCTTTGGTCTGATCTTCCGGGAAGACGAACACCACGACGTCGCCGCGATGTATCGGCTCGAGCTCGAACAGATACTTGCCGTACGGTAGTTCGTCGGCAAACGGCGTGAGCCCGAAGATCGAATCCGGCATCCGCAGGCCGTACAACATTTTATTGACAATAATATGATCCCCGACCAGCAGCGTCGGATACATCGAGGCTGACGGAATCTTGTAGGCCTGGATCAGGAAGGTGCGCAGAATGAGGGCGAGCGCGAGTGCGACAATAAACGCCTCGCTGTATTCGCGCAGCGCCGATTTTTGCCGCTGCGCTGCGGGGGCCGGCGGAGCGGGCTGCTGCTTCAGGTTGCGGACGGGCTCGGCCACTTATCCGCCTATTCCCCGACCTTGAGCAGGGCCAGAAAAGCTTCCTGCGGTATTTCGACGCGCCCCACCTGCTTCATGCGCCTTTTACCTTCTTTCTGCTTTTCCAGAAGCTTGCGCTTGCGTGTGATGTCGCCACCATAGCATTTAGCCGTAACGTTCTTCCTCAGGGCCTTAACGCTCTCGCGCGCGATAATCTTGGATCCAATCCCCGCCTGGATCGCCACCTCGAACATCTGGCGCGGGATCAACTCTCGCATCTTCTCGCACAGCGCCCGGCCGCGCTCATAAGCCTTGTCTCGATGGACAATGATCGAGAGCGCGTCCACCACCTCGCCATTGATCCGGATGTCCAATTTAACCAGATGCTCCGCCCGGAAGTCTAGAAACTCGTAGTCGAGCGACGCGTATCCGCGCGAGACCGACTTCAGGCGGTCGTAAAAG
>JASHZA010000144.1 GCA_030042765.1 Candidatus Binataceae bacterium
AGCAGGATGCGCCTGAGGTCGGCGGCTTCCAGCCGGTCGAGCAACACCTCGTCGGCACCGGCATGTAATACCCGCCGCATTGCCGCCGGTGAGTGGCCTGGAAGAATCGCGACCAGGACCGGACGATGCGGACGACTCGTCTGAGTCTCCAGGTAGTGGATCGATCCCGCTTCGTTGTCGCCGAACACCACAATCGAGAGATCGGGCTTGACAGCGCGCGCACTATCGCCTGAGAGGTCTGTTTCAGTTACTTCTAGCTTTGGCTCCTCGAAATTGGCTACTACGCTTGTGACCTCTGCCCGCCTCTGCTTGTCTCCACCAACTACTCCGACGCGGAATTTTTGCCATTGCTCGCGTGATAGCCGGATCAGCGACATGAAAAAAGCCTCTAATGTGGTTTGGATTGAAGGTACACGCAGTCGCCGTGCCAGAAGGCTTCCGGCCTCACCTGGGGATCGAAATTGACCCACATGATGGTTTTATCGTCAAATATAGCTTCCTTTAGCAGGGCATCTCGAATCAGGATTTGTTGTTTGGCAATAATCTGTCGATGCATGTAAGCAGGATGCGAGAATCTGTCCCGAACAGCTCCAACGTCCGCACGGATCTCAGTTCGCGTCAGCGCTTTCTTGCCGTCGCCGCGACGGTGGCCGCGCTGAGCGTCGGAACCAGCGGATGCGTCAATGGTTCGCTTGCGGCAGCACGCAGCGAGATCGAGGCTGGACACTATGCGTCGGCGCATCAATACCTGATCGCCGCTGAGCGCAGCGAAGAGAAGCTCTCAGCGCGCGAGCAACGTGAGGTAGCCGACGATCTCTGCTTGACGGAATACCGGATTGGGACTCCTTCCTACCCGCTGGCTGAACAGGCCCGCGCCTGCTCCATTGCGGCGGACCGGCCTGGCAGTCAGAGCGCCGCCATTTTAGTAGAGGTTCAGCAGGCGGAGCGGAACTCTCTGACGACTGAAATCGAAACGGCTCTGGCGAACAAGGATACGGCCCAGGCCGAAGCCGCCATCGTGCGCTACAAAAGCGTTTTGGGCAGCGACCCGCAGGCGGCCCAACAATGGTCCAAGCAACTTTGGGCGCTGGTCAACCGCGATTCCGCGACCGGACGACGAGACCGCCACCTGGCTCCCATCATCTCCGAGATTTCGCGCCAGTATCCGCACTTGCGAGCTATGAATGAAGGCACCTTCAGGCGCTGGGTCGAGGACAAAACGACCGTATCCGGGATGCGCATGGTCTCGAGCGTCGAGATCGGCAAAGGTGCGCTCAGGCTATGGATCCCGAACACTCAAATGAGAACGGCAGCGCTGAATCTTGACCGCTTCGCCGACATCAATGATGCATTGGTCGCGCGATGCCGCTGCGACGGCAAAACCAATATTGCGGCGCAGGACAGTGGTTTGCCCGCCTACCTGGTGCGGCTTGACCCTGAAACAAGGCGGTCGGAGGTCTTGATTCTGGCTCGGCCCTGACAGTCAGAACTTTTGGAACGTTACGACGGGATGACCTGTCGTGTTGCTCGCGTAAGGCGCAATCAGACCCGCGCGCTGGCCGAGCTTATCGGTTGCGACGGCGTCGTACTCCCCCATGTAGTCGGGCGCCACCAAAGCATCCTGCCCGACCAGCGGAGGGAAATTGGAGGAGGAAATCCTCCTGTTGGTCCAAGAGACGCCTCTGTTAGTCGAGATCCCGCAATAGCGGTCGATCAGAAAGTTGCTCGAATCCCTTCGGCGATCATAGAAACAGACAACGACTTCTCCGCCTTTGTCCGCGCCCACGGCCGGTTCGAACTGGTCAGATTGAGCGGTTGCGCTTTCGACGTTGTTGTTGACGCGCACGGGTGTGGACCAGGTAGCGCCGGCATCGCTCGAACTCGCGAACTCGATATCGGAAAAGCCGTAGAATCCGGTGGACGAAAGCTTATCCGCGACGTTGTCGCCGGCGCTGCTCCAGGCGACATAGATAAATCCTTTGTCCTTCTTGCCTTTCCCAATCGCCAGACTCGGAGACTCGAAGCCCCGGATAAACCCCTGCAAGTCAGCGCCATTGCCGATTGGGGTGACCGCCGCGATTTGCGCGGGCATCGAAAACGAACCGCCGCCGTCTATCGAACGCGCGATCTTGATTTGCCGCGCAGTGCCCGGGCCGCCATTCTCGCCGATCGCCTCCCAGACCACGTACACCGCTCCTTCAGCATCAACGGCCGCTTGTGGTGCCATAACCATCGCGTTCGGGTTTGCCGAGTCCGCGCACACCTGCTCCACGACCGTTGGCGAACTCCAATTGGTACCTGCGTCTACAGAGTTCACCATCTCCACTGCATAGCGGGCTATCGGTTGATGTGAGGTTGGATCTACTCCGCAGATTGCCGCAGAGAAATCGAAGTCCACGTAGGCAATGTAAAGATGGTCAGGGTTAGTGGAATCGATCGCGAGCCAATCGCGGCTGATGATATGCCCGGAGTTGAGCTTTGTGATCGCCGCGACCGGCGCTGAGAAGTTTATACCACCGTTCACCGACTTGCCGACGGCCACACCATTTGTCGTCGCCACTCCGTCCATCCAAATCGCGCTGTAGTAAAATGTGTTCGAGTCGACGCATACGAGCGCCGGATCCCCTGCGAGGATCTGCGAGAAATTTGGCGCTGTCGTGGGGGCGCCTACGTAAGTGAACTTCGAGCCAAGGTTGGAAGACACTGAAAATCCGATCGCGCTTACTCCGCTACCCGCGGCCACCGTGCTTATTTCTGCCGCGGTATCGTTGAAGCCGATCACCATACTTGAGCCGCACCAGGCGGCAGCGGTCTCGCTCTGCGTAAACCCGGTATAGCGGCTCAGCTTAAGGTTTGCCGACGAGATTGTGAGATTATCCCCGGTTACGGATCCGGGCGCCAACGGCGATTCTGGTTCATTCAAGTAGAAATCTAGCGTACTGGAATCAACCTTCAGTTGTTTTTCCTGCTGGGCCGCCGCCGCCAGATTGCGCATCGCACCCGACAGCTCGTCAAGGCGAAACCCGGGCCGATTCTCCCAAACGTGTGCAGGCCCAAACAGTTCTCCTGTCTCGGTTGGACCTAACTCGTATGCTCGTGGCTGTTCGCTAGGTAAAAGAGTCAGGAGTCCGCTCACAGCAACGAGCGCTAGCCGAGGCACGAACCGCCCAGACGTTACGGTTCGCCTCCATCCACGCCATGGTTGCCACCTCATCGCAAGCCGTCCACGCCGACGCCTTGTGCAACAAAATTAGTGCCATCGCATTCAAGTGAGAGAGAACAATCAAGAGCTCATACTTTCATCAGTCGAAATGGCACTGGCAAAATGCGGGCGCCCGGTTTGTAACCAGTGACAGTAACTGAGTTACCGCTAGCCCGGACTAAGTGAATGTAAGGTTGGGCGGGAAAGCGACTATTTAGCTAGGGCGCAGAGTTGCGGCACCCGGTGAGACACGGTTAGGCTACAGGTCTCGCGCGAATGTCGAGCATTCCGATAATTTTCGACCGGCCTGCCGGACGGGTCCGGAGGTTGGAGGAAACGCCACAGCCTGGTTCGGCCGGAACATCTCCTCCGCTTTTCGTCGTTTCTTAGTCGTAGATGGGAGCGTATTGCTGCTGCTCGCGGTCAACCGAGCGGCGCGGCGTTCCTATCCTCGAGGGGAATCGATCGGACGCGCCCAGGAGGGAGGTGAGCAGTCGCCAGACCTTCCGCGGCGACCCTGTCACTGCGGACCGGCTCATATCGATTTCGGGTTCGCAAACGCCTTTGTTCATGTGGATGGATTCCATTGCGTGTAAGCGTCTCCTCCTGTAAGAATCCTCATCTACCGCGCTTCCCCACGCTGTCTCACACCGCAACAGACGTGCCATAACACTGGTATTACTTAAATACTATCTAGAAATGCTTTTTCATCTTTATATTATGTTTGCGATGAAATTAGTCCTATTTTGTAGCGGAAATGATACAAACAATGCCCCTGACTGTGCATTTATGCCATGTATTATTACGAACACTCGCAACCAACAGGTTCCCCGTAACACCGCTGGCGGGCCTCCAAGTCATTTTCTTGTGAATGGTCGATCACGTTCAGTTAGGGCGGCCTTAAGCCCCTTCTCACGGCTGGCCTTCATCCAGTTCTTGACGGTTTCCGTCTGATGAGCAATGCAGTCCAGATCGGCGGACGACTGCTCAAGCGCCCGGTAGCCCATTACGTCCAGCCAGCGATTGATGGAGGCCTTATGCAGGGCCAGCAAGTCCAACGGTACCATTGCGACTCGACGAGCATAGGCCAAGGTCTCTGCCTCGAGCTGATCCTTCGGGAAAACGCGGTTGACCAGGTGGCATTCGAGAGCCTCTTTGGCACTCATCAGGTCACCGGTAAAAAAATACTCCTTGGTCTTGCGCGGCCCGATAAGGATAGGCCACATCGAGAGGGTCGGCAGGATGCCGAGGGCGCGACCGGCCGGATGGCCAAATTGCGCATCCTCACTGGCGAAAACGATATCGCAATGGCCTGCGAGTTCAGTGGCGCCCGCCAGGCAGTAGCCGTGGACCTGGGCGATAATCGGCTTCGGCAGAGCCCACAGCCGCTGCCATCGGTCGACCATCTTGTGCAGGTTGGTACGGTCGTTATGGACGGTGAAGCCCGAGCCCGGCTGCTGCGTGGGTTGAAGGTCGTAACCGGCACAGAATGCACGCCCTGCCCCTCGTACGATGAGCACGCTGGCGGTTGGTTCCCCTTCGAACTCCTCCATAACACCGTCGAGCTCTCTCAATAGCTTCTGGGACATCGCGTTCAGCTTTTCAGGCCGGTTGAGAGTGAGTCGGAAGATCCTGTCCTCAACTTTTTCGTAGGTCAGCGTTTCGTAGCTCGCCATCGTATTACCTCCAGGCGCGAATGCAGCCATCGGATCGGGTTTGTTCCCAAGGCCAGCGCTTCACAGACCAAATATCTGTGACGCTTACCTCGATACTGCGGCGGCGGGGATACTAATCCCGATTTGGGAGGCGGTAAAGCGCTGCGCGCGCAAGCTGCTATTCATCCCGGGTGATCGTGCGCAATGGGAAGGCAAGCGTATGACCCGGCAGTTCAGAGATCAAAAAAGGGCGTGAAGCCGCGCGCGGCCTCACGCCTGTATGTAAGTGAAAGAGCGGGTACTCAGTGCTGAATTTGCCACAGATCGCGGGCGGCGTTGGCAGAACGCT
>JASHZA010000145.1 GCA_030042765.1 Candidatus Binataceae bacterium
GCGACAACCGGCTCGTCGGCTTGCGCCGGGCTCGTCAGCTTCTGGATCTCCGCGACGGCGTCCGTATGCGACGCGTCGACCGTATGGGTCGCGCCGAAGCGCTTCGCCATTGCGAGCTTGTTCTCGAACTGGTCCACCGCGATTATCATCCGCGCGCCCGCGATGCGCGCGCCCTGGATCGCCGCGATCCCCACGCCGCCGCATCCGAATACAGCCACCGTCGAACCCGGTTCGATCCGCGCCGTGTTGAGCACCGCGCCCATCCCGGTCGTCACCCCGCACCCGATCAACGCCGCGCGATCGAGCGGGATTTCGTTGCCGATCTTCACCAGCGCGTTCTCATGCACCAGCATCTTCTCGGCGTAGGTCGAGAGGTCGGCGAACTGCTTCATCGGCTGGCCCTTTTGCGAAAGGCGCTGCTTCCCGTCCCTGGGACGCTGCGTGGCCGCCCGGTTCGAACATCTGTTCGGATGGCCCGACATGCAGTCTTCGCAATAGCCGCAAAAGACCGAAAGGCAGCAGATCACATGGTCGCCCGGCTTGATATAGGTGACCGACTTGCCCACTTCCTCGACGATTCCGGCCGCCTCATGTCCCAGCACCGCCGGCGTCGGATACGGGTAGAAGCCGTCCACGAAATGAAGATCGCTATGGCAAACGCCGCTGGCAACGGTGCGGACCAGTACTTCGCGGTCCTGCGGCTTGTCGATCTCGACCTCTTCGATCGTCAGGGGCTGCTTGGGCCCATGAAAAACGGCGGCTTTCATCGTATCGCTCCTTTTGCGGCGAAATTTTTCTCTTCCAGCGCGGCCCGACCCCGACGGACGCGCAGTAATGGCTTGCCGGCGGAGACGGCGTACCACCGCACGCCGTCGCAGCGGCCACGATGACCGTGGTAGACCACGCCTCCCGCCGCGATGTCAAGGAAAAGCCGGACCGTTGGGTTGGACGCCGGGTCGTCCGCGACCCTCAAATGACGGAATGGATCACCCGATGCGAAGGAACCCTTCTTCGAGGCTGACTGCGCACATCGTGAATGTGCGAGTTCACACTAATGTCTGCACCAGCACGATCCATAGGGCAAATAGAAAGCCGGCAACGGCGGGAAGCACGATCAGGTTTCCACCGTCGTGGATAGACTCCGGAATCATTGCGTGGGCAACCAGGGCGAGCACCGCGCCCCCCGCTACCGCCTGAAAGAAAACCGCCACATGCGACCCGGAGCCGATAAATATCTTCCCGGCCGCGGCTGCCGCAACTCCGCTGACCAGAACCGCCGACCAGAGGGCAAAAATCGCTAAGCTCTTGTACCCCGCTCTCCGAAGCATCGAAGCGCTCGCCGCTGCCTCGGGGATCCCACCCACGAACATCCCGACGATGAGGGTGAGCGACAAACTCGCCAAGCCGGTGAACTTCGCACCGATCACGAGGCACCCGGGAATCGTATCCAATATGTTGCCGAGAACGATTGCCATTCCCGCTCCATGACTGGCCTCCGCCAGCATCCTTTCTGCCTCGCTCCTGCTCAAATGCTCCAGGCTGCTGGCCGCCACGCGGGCCCACTGCGAAGGATTGGCGCCACCGGAACTGAGATTCCTGATCGCGCGCTCATGGCTGAGCCGCCGCACCGCCGTCGCCAACTCGCGGTTGTTCGCGACGAGACGATCAAAATCCTCCTTGCCGATTTCCAACAGGTCCGTTTGGACGAGCGACTGAACGGTGGCAGTTCGCGTTTCCCCGCTGAGGAGCGCCATCTCTCCGAATGCTTGTCCCTCGCCCAGCTCCGCAAGCTTTTCTCCGTTGACACGTCCATTGAGCTGTTCCCCGGCCCCGTCCGACAACACGTCGACCTTGCCCCGTGCCACGATATAGAGCGCGTCTCCCGCATCGCCGGCACGGAACAGAATCTCACCATCGTCGAGATGACGAGTGCGCACGAACGGAAGGATTCGCTCGATTTCTTCCGGCGGCAGATTCCGCATCAGATCGCATTTCGAGAGCAGCTGGATCGTTTCCTTCGCATCCTTCTGCTTCCGTCCTAGAGCATATTCGCGAAATCGAGTCGGGTAGCGTATCGCTGCGCCTTTCTGGTCCAGAAACAAAGACGTGAAATAATAGATGACGGAACCGAGTGCGAAGCCGCTGCCGATGAATCCCCATGCCGCATTAGCGTCGAAGCCCTGCGCATGCAGTTCCTGGGCACCCTCGAACGCCAATTCTATCGCCAGCGCGCTGATGAGGGCGCCGGCGGCAAAGGCCAGAACACAAGCCAGCATGCGCTTGGAGAGTGGAAAGTATAGACCGAGAGCAGCACCGAAGATTGACGAGGACGTCGTCAGGAGCCCGAGCAGCGAGACTACGACGATCTCGCGCGAACCGATCGTCACAGGTTCACTCCATCTACTTTGCGGGCACGATAGTCGCGTGCCGCGAACCCGACAAGGGCGGGACCTGATTTCAATCGCACCAGCGCACGCCATCGAGTCCGTCGCCTCGGCGCGCCAGGATGCGCAAAACTGCTCCCACCGCCTATTCGGTCATGGATAGCCGACCTGGCCGGCCAGTTCTCTGAAACAGAGCTTTTAGGGAAGAATCGCGGGTCGTTTGGTTGCTGTTCCCAGCCGCGAATCCCGGTCGAATTTGAAGATTCCGATGCTGACCGGATGAACCGATTCAAGCACGGCGTGAACGGTGGGCTTGGTCTCTTCATCGGAGACCGCGAAATCTACTTTAAGTCTCGACGTGATGTCGGAAGTGCGTTCGCTTGCCTTGACGACCCGCCGCGGGTCCGGGGGCTCGGTATCCTCCTCGGACAAGTCAAATCCGAAGATTCCAAGCTCTTTGGCGCATCGTTGGAAGTCGTCCAGAGCCGAGGGCGCGATCACCGCTTCTATTCTTTTCATATGCGATTCTTTCGGTTGGTAGCCTCCACCCTGCCGATCCAGCAGGAACTATGCCCGCTAAAATCCCAAGGTCGATGAGATGTATTCGTCTGGTTGCACTGCCCAGACGTTTCATCGCTGCAATGTGTATCGCCTCATTTTGCACGATTGTCGCAAAGAATAATCTCGGTGCGCCCAGGCTTCGTGCTCGCAGCTCGAAAGGCCGATCGATTGTCACTTGGCTCAGACTGGTTCAAGCTCTCTCCAAAAGAACGACGAACCGGATGGCCCTTCGAATTTGACCCACAAAGTCGCCCTAAGGAGGCGCTACGGAGCAGAAAGGAGACGGGACACCCTCTGCACCCCATGAAACATTCCACGTCGGCCGGCGCGATTCTCCTCCTCGCATCAATCCTTGCGATATTGCCAGCCACATCCGCAAGCGCTGCGCTGCCCTGGCTCAATGGCGAGTATCTCTACCGTTATTTCGTGTGGGGGAAGCATCACCTTGCCTCCACTTCAGACGATTACAAGCTGTTTTCTCACCACGATATCCATAACGCCGGCCCCGCCTTCCATTTCGGCCACGGCGATCCCAGGGCGCTTCCGGCTGCCGTCGAATACCACGACGGCGCCACCCTCAAGCGCGATTCGCTCGATCAGCTCCTGCCATCCACCGGCACGCACGCCTTCATCGTCATCCGCAACGACAAAATCCTCTACGAAAACTACTTCAACGGCCACCAGCGCAGCTCGATTTGCCTCTCCCGCTCGGTCGCCAAGTCATTCGTCTCCGCCCTCGTCGGCATCGCGATCAAGGAAGGATTTATCAAAGGCGTTGGCGATCCCATCACTGACTATCTGCCGGAACTCAAAGGCCGAGGATTCGATTCGGTTACGAA
>JASHZA010000146.1 GCA_030042765.1 Candidatus Binataceae bacterium
CCGGGATTTCCATTTTCAATTCTGATTCACAGTCCCACCGACACCAGGGGGTTTGCAAACGCGAAGTTCGCGCCCGAGTTTGAGCCCGAAGGTCCCTTCCATCGCGCCGCAACGGATCATCGCTACCTCGCATTGGCCAAAAGCACATGAAAGCGGCGTTTTTGCGACCGAGTTATCAGACACTTATCCCTGTGCTCTCTATCCGTCATCGCAATTGGCTCCGTCTTGCGCTCACTTTATCCCGCCGGCGACGGCAGCATCGCGATCTTCGCCAGCATGCCCGCGAACAACCGCCGCGTAAGATGACTCTCCGCAAGCAGCAACCAGTAGTAGCGCGCATGTTGGATGAGCCGTCCGCCTGTCTTGACCAACCGTTGCTGCAAGCTGGTCAGCGACCAGGTGGCGATCCGCATCGGCAGCGCCAGCCGCCGCCAGAGGTTCCCGAGGTTATACGCAATCAGGCTCAGCCACAGCCGCGCCTCGTTGGCGCGAAAGCGGTGGCAGCTAAGCCGCGTCAGCGCGACCGCCTGCTTGCTTTCCTTTATCCATTGTTCGGCCGTGCCGCGCTTGTTGTAGAAGCGTACCACCGCCCGGTTGTCGAGCGCCAAGTTTGTTACGATAAAGCCGACGCGGGGAAACAACTCCCCGCAATGGAACTTGACCTTCGCCACCACCCGCCGGGCTATCGTCCAACTCGCCGCCTGATAGAGAAAGCTTTTGAATCGAACCACCGGCTTGTGGCTTGGCCGTCCCACTGGCCGCGTCAACAACTCCCGAATGTTCCGCTGCAGATTGTCGTTCGCCGGAAGGCGGATCGCGTACTTCACGTCGCGGTCTTCCAACGCCTCGTAGAGCTCCGGCTTGGCAAAAGCCGCGTCGCCACGGAAGACCACCTCCATGCCCCGCGCCCGCTGCCGCTCGATCTCTGGCAGCAGCAGTTCTTCCCAACTATCGGCGCTGTGGACGTTGCCGGGCCGTAGCTTCGCGGCCAAACAGTCGCCTTTGCGGTTGAACAGCAGCAGCGGATGATAACAAGTGGACTCGAAATGGCCGTTGTAGGAGCTCTGCTCCTGCTCGCCGTAAACCGGAATCTCGGTGCTGTCCATGTCCAGCACTACCCGGCGCGGTGAATCGATAGCTTCCGCCTTGGCGATCAAGTCCCGGTTGAGCGCGGCCAGCCCGGCTAGGTTGTCCTCCCGGGTCAGCACGCCCGTCTCGAATGATTGGAGACGCGAGGTTAAGGCCGCGCCGCGTTCCAGGATCTTCTTGGAGCCGATCAGCCGGAAGGTCGGATCTTGAGAGAGGCGCGCAGCGTCGTTGACATCCTCATACCCGGCCAAGCGGCTATAGATCGACTGCCGCAGCAGGTCGGCCAGCGGCAATTGGATATTCTTGCCTCGGCGCGAATCGATCAGGTGTCGTTCTATGAGCACGCTCAAGCCCAAACGCTCATCCAGCTCGCGCACCAGAATCAGACCACCGTCGGAGGTCACCCGGGCGCCTTGGAAATCGACCTTCAACAAGCTATTGAAGGAGAGCTGAAAGGGCCGATCTTGGGTCTCACCCACCGCCTCGCCACCTCCACGCCACCCCAATCACATCTAAAACCACGCCCATCAGCACGTTTAACGCATTCTATCAAATTGGTACTCCACTGAGATAATGGAAATCCGGGACTACACCTTTTCGACTGCGCTCCGCTTCCGTCACTGCGGTGGCTTGTTTTAGCGACCTTGCCGAACGGTACCGCAATCTCAAACCCGCGATTATTTGAAACTCGGTTGATCCGCATACCGCGTAGATTGAAAAATCGCATTCGATGACAAACGATCGCGGATTCTGGTTCAGATTTGTCTTTCTACTCGCAGCCTCGCTGAGTCCCCTGCCTACCGTGCTCGCTGGGCCTCCCCTTGTTCCCAAACCGCTACCAGAACCGGTGGTGTCGCAAGCGCACGGAATTCATCCGCTTGGCCGTGCTCGCCACCTCCTGTGGGGTATACGGTTGTACGACGCAACAACCTGTCTTCCAGACTTCGATCGAGGATTGCGATCCTGCCAGCGACTTTCTCGCGGCGCTTGCCTTCGTCATCAGCGGCCGGGGCGTATCGATTTCTAGACGCCCTGCCGGACAACAGGACGGCGATACTCTATTCCCTCAGCGCGATGACCTGTGCTTAGTCAGAACCTAACCCGGACGTATTGGTGATGGAGCCCGCCAAGGATTGGTATCGATGCGATAGGGCCGAGCTTCTGCCGGCGCCGAACATCCGGCGCATTCTTTTGCAATGAAAGATGCGTACGGACCTGATTGTAATAAGCCGCGTAGTTCTTCAGCACGCTATGCAACTGGGCTTCGTCGAACACGATCAGGTGATCGAGGCTTTCTCGCCGGATCGAGCCGATGAGACGCTCGACATGGCCGTTCTGCCACGGCGAGCGCGGCGCGGTCGGGTGATCTCTGATCTGCATTGCCCGAATGCGGCGAATATAAGCAGGACCGAATGCGCCGTCGCGGTCGCGGATCATATGACGTGGCGCTTCGTCCCACGGAAAAGCATCAGTCACCTGACCGGCGATCCACTGGTCTGTCGGATTGGCGGTCACAGCAATCGTGACGAGTCGCCTGCGGGCGAGACGTAAAATCACCAGGCCATAGAGCAGCTTGAACGAGATCGTCCGCACCACGAACAGATCCAGCGAAGCGATGCCGGCAGCGTGATTGCGTAGGAAGCTCTTCCAGCCTTGGGACGGTGGCCGGCGGCGCCGCACCATATATCTGCCGACGGTTGATTCGGCGACCTCGATCCCAAGCATCAACAATTCCCCGTGGATACGAGGTGCGCCCCAAAGTGGGTTCTCGCGGTTTATACGGCGAATCAGCGCTCGAATCTCGGAGTCTATTCGTGGACGGCCGCCGACCTGGCGGGACTTCCAGCGCCAGTAGGCCCGGAATCCGCGTCGGTGCCAACGGATGACAGTCTCCGGCTGAACGATGACGAGCGCATCCAGCAGCGCCGGGTACAGTCGGTACAGCCACACCAACGGCAAGCGATCGATCTTGACCAGTCTCAAACGCTTCGGGCGCTGGCGGCGTAAGACTATGAGCTGTTGACGTAGGATGAGATTCTCGGCCTCAAGCCGCGCTCGCCACGCGAACCATGATCGGATAACAAGCAACAGCTGGGTGAGAAATGCGACCATCGGCCGCTTCTTTAACACACGCCCACAAGCTCGTCATCCGGATAGGGTTTTCGGGAGGCACAGCACAGTTGCGCTCCGCCGGGGTAGCATCGGCTAGCCCGTTGTGACACCGGTGTTGGTTGTAATACGTTTTGTAACTTCTCGAGCTTCCTCTTGGGACGCTAACCCTCTGGTTCAGCGGCGGCGCTTCGCGCCGTCCGCTGCAACCGGTTGTTAGGCAAACCCCGGGGCCCTTCCCTGAAAACTGCTGAAACTTCGCAGACCCGCACCGCCTGGTCGCAGAATCTCACTGAACGCCGAAAGAGACTACGGTGGAAACTAACAGGACGAACCCTGACACGATGAGCAGGGTTCGAATCGTATGGAGCTTCTCCCAGCGATCACGGAGCTTTGCCCACTCCGGCGGCGGCGCATCGATCTTCCACCTCTGAATTTGCCTGTTGATCGGCACGTTGCCGACGAGCGTGACCACCATGTCCCCAGCAATCAAGACAAGCGCCAGGAGCGAGAGGGCGAAGGCAACCGGGACCGCTCTCGCGAGCACCGCACAGACCGCCACCGAAAGGATCGCCGCGTTTCCGAGGACGGGCATGATCCGCGCGGCAACGCGATCTCTTCCCTGCTGGACCTCGGTGAAAAGTGCACCCGATCGGGTCTCTCGCAGCGGCGCTTCGGTGAGCCAGGTGCCTAAGTGAACGCCCATGCTGAACGAAGTCGAGATGACTGCCACGAACTGAAAAAACTCGATCATCGCGCGTCCTCCTAACGAGCTTTCGCCCAACTATTCTTAAACAGTTCCGTATAGTTCCACGAGCGCAGGCCGGCGATGCAGTCTAACGCCGACCGCGCGATCCCCGACTCAGGCTCACAACTTCAAAAGATCCGCTGTCTTCCTCGATCCGCAACTCTTGCAAATATCTCCAATCTCGACTCCAAGCGCGGTAGCGGGGAGCGTTGCTTCCGAGGAAATCGTACGGCGACTAGACTCCGGCAACAGGCGACGAAAACTACCGGAAACGGCAGGCCTTGTCGCCTATCATTTCAATTTCGGGCGGAACCTTTACCCGCGGTAGTGATGCCTTTATTGCGAGAACGCCAGGGTAAAGCCGGTCGGTCTTCCACAGAGCAACGAGAACCATTGTGATTATAGCGTCGAGTTTCCTCGTTTAGTCTCTTGTAAATACTTCCCAGAAGTATTTACCCTCGAGCAGCGCGATCATCCCGTCGGGCATGAACTGCTTGTACTGCTGCCAGTTGGTCATCGTGATGGTCGTGCCGGACGGGATGGAAGAAGCCGCGGTTTAATCTCTGGCAGTCGCGTTGTAGCAGCGTCAACCGCCTGTCGCAACGCCATCAAGGCCATGATTAGAGCGGTCGCAGAAAAGGCGCGTTTCATATTCCTCCGGAAGCTTTTGTCTTGGCGGCCCCCTTCGGGCGGCACGTTGCCGCACCTCGTTCAACCAACCGAGCTCAGAAAGGCGCTGACGGCTGCTGCACTTTCCTCCGGCGCCTCCCAGAAAAATAGATGTCCCGCCCTGGCGATTTCATGAAGCTTCGCACCCGGAATTCCCGCACGCAGGATCTTGCTGTTCTGCGCCGGCACCAACGGATCACCCGTGCCGGTTATGACCAGCGTCGGCGCGGTG
>JASHZA010000147.1 GCA_030042765.1 Candidatus Binataceae bacterium
GCAAAGCTTCTGCCTGGGACTTGGGATGGCGCCGCCAGTTCTTCGGGTTGGGCAACAACTCTTTAGCCGCGACTCGGCGTAATTCTTTGATCCGATCGCGAATCTGGACTGCTCCTGTCGCGTGGGTACTGTCGATCGCTGGGACCTCCGGACGGTTCCGCTCTTCATGCGCTGAATTTGAGGATTCTGCCGCCAAATGGGTTTTCCCTGCGTTGAGCCCGCGTCGATACGCACATCAGTATAGGGCATTTTGTTTGTACACGGGAAGGTCTTTTGTTACGATGTCACGGCAAATGAAGAAACAACGTGACAGCGAAGAGCAACCCTCAGGACCTGTAACGTACGAGCGAGCTTGGCTCTCAACTACCGACCCGGCACTACTGCGACGGCTCGGAAACACCAGGGATCGGCTGCGCTGGCTGGTAGAGGACTTCGCTCGCCGGCGCAACTACTTGGATCGGGAACGGGCACCCGAGGAGCTCGTGCGTGAAGTGGCGGTCTTTCTTCTGTATCAAAATGAGCCTGGGACCATGGCACTCGGTAAGATGCCACGGCTTCCCGCTCAGGTACTTCAGAAGCTATCAACCGATATCGAGGCAGGCGTCGGCCGTTTTCTCGATGGTCAGAACTGGACCATTCCGATAAAGACCGACGAGCCGGGCATTCCCGCTTTCTCGCGCAGCGTCCGGCGGAGGACGATCGAGCTGGGACGGGACAAGGGCAAGACTATCGCCGTTGCCAGCTGGCGCAGCCGCCGGTCTCCGCGTACTTTCGCCCTTACTTTTCAGCTGGCTGCGCAGGAGCTGGTGGCTTCTGCTCACGAATTCCTGGCCAGGTGTCCGGGGTGCGCAACCGTTTTCGTCCGCGACGACCCGCGCCAGTACTACTGCTCGACTCGGTGCAATGTGGCCAGCCGTATGCGTAAACATCGCAGCCGGAAGCGCGGCCTTCCGAGTCAGCCGCACTCCAAACCGAAACGCGTTATCGATGCACAGGGTACCGTCCACTGGCCAGGCGAACGGGCATCGGGGCCCATTCGATAACGGTAACTAGGACTGCTACCGAGTCGGCAAATCACACATCGCTGCAGGTTGACCGTCAAACTTTGACGCTCAGCCGACAAATGGAAATCATAGGCTCTAATTTGAACATTGCCGGGACAACTGGAAGCTCGGCTGGCCGAGTTCATCGACTTTTATAACCCCCGGCGCTATCACGAGAGTCTCGGTAATCTCACTCCGCCGATAGCTACTTCGGCCGCGGTTCAACTATTCTCGCCAGGAAGCCAAGTCCTTCGAGTTACGCACGACCACCAGCCTCGCCCGCCTGCTCCGCGATACCGGCCGTCGCGACGAGGCGCGAGCGATGCTCACCGAGATCTATGGCTAGTTCACTGAGGGGTTCGACACCAAAGACCTGAAAGAAGCGAAGGCTCTGCTCGACGAACTGAACAAGGGCTCTGCGCCTTAGCGCAGAGCGCCTCCGCCGCGCTAAATCGGAGCCGCTATGGATCAGAAACCTTTGACGCCCTTGTCCAGTTGCACGCCGAAGCAATTGAGTGACATCGAAACCAAATTGTATTGACCGACGGTAAAGACCACATCCATGAGCTGTTTGGTGTTATAGCGCTGGCTCAAGGCTGCCCAGGTCTGATCGGTGATAAAGGCGTCCTTACGCAACTCATCCGCCGCGCGCAACAGCGTAGCGTCGAAGGGCGCCCAGCCCGCCGCGTCCGGTCCTTCTTTAATCCGCGCAATCTCCGCGTCGGTGAGACCCGCGCGCCGCCCGAACAGGACATGCTGTCCCCATTCGTATTCCGACTGACAAAGCCATCCGATGCGCAGAATCAACAACTCCCGCTCCCTGGGCGGCAAGGTCGAGGTCGGGCCCATCACGTGCATTGCCCAGCCCGTAAATTTCTTCGAGGCATCCCAGTGCCGCGCTATCGTGCCGACCACGTTGTAGGTCGTCGCGGCTTGATGGGCGGGCTGCAGCACTTTGCGCTGCTCATCGGTCCATTCGGCCTCGGTCAAAGGTGCGATCCGTGGGTTGGCGAGTCTCATCCCTGGTTCTCCTTTTGGTTACTGCTGTTTGCGCAACGCGACCCTACCTCGGAAATTGCGGGCAACAGGATGTTGCGATGCCATCTCTTCCTGATGGAAGTTTGGTCTGCCCCGCCTTTATAGCATAGCGGAAAGCCTTGATCCGTATTACGCGAATCAGCACACCGCAGGACTGTTGGCGCCGCTGCAAAACTGACCCGGATCGCCGATTGAAAATTGACCCACCCCGACGTGGGGTACTCGCAGGCGGAGGGCCTCATGTTAGTGGCGGAGGAAGCGGTGGAGATCCGGGTCTTGAGTCGTCAGGGGAAGAGCGTCCGGGAGATTTGCGCCGATGCTCGAGGTGTCGCACAACACGGTCCGGCGCTATCTGCGAAGTGAAGTGCTGCCACGGTACCAGCGTGAGGCGCGACCGAGCAAGCTCGATCGGTACAAGAAGTACATCGACGAGAGAGCAGAGGCCGCGGTGCCGGACTTGGATTCCGGCGACCGCGCTGCTGCGTGAGCTGACGGCGCTGGGTTATCCGGGCGGCTACAGGACCCTCAAGGATTATCTCGCGACGTTGCGACCGGTAGCGATGCTGGACCCGGTGATCCGCTTCGAGACCGATCCCGGCCACCAGTCAGCCGACAAAAGGAAATTATAAAGTCTAATTAGAACACGGTTTGATTATAACCAGCCAAGCACCCGCCCGGGAACATTGTCAACCACCGGCAAAGAAAGCTTGTCAACCGCGGCATCTTCAAAAACTCTGTTAGCGTCAAATGCCGCTCGTCAACCACCGTTAGGGTGTCAACCAAGCTCACAGAGAGCAGTTCCCATGAGACTGCGTCATCCGCCAGTCTTCTATTGAAATTCCACAATTTGGCCGCGGTATCGTGCACTGCAGATGGCCTCGTCCAATCGAGCCCATCAGGCGCGGAAATCTCTCAGAGAGGCCTAACGCGATCGCTCGGCTGGTGGTAGCGGTCCGGGAGGCTAACACGTCACGACCGGCGTCTCTAAACCCCACACGCCCGGATAGACAAGGTCCGCGGGAAACGCTCGGCCTATTTGTCTTTCAGACCCGACTTGCAGCTATCATGCGGGACGGAGTCCGAAGCGATGGAGGTACTAAGGCGTGCCAGGAATATTGGACGAGAAAGTTGCATTGATAACCGGGGCCGGCTCGGGCATTGGCCGCGCCACATCCAAGATCTTCGCACGCGAGGGTGCGCGACTCGTGCTCGCGGACGTGGTCGAGGCAGGCGGGCGAGCGACCCTGCGGATGGTCGAGGGCGCCGGAGCGAAGGCAATTTTCGTCAAAACCGACGTGTCCAAGTCGCAGGACGTGGAAGCAGCCGTGGCGAAAGCGGTCGAGACCTTTGGCCGGCTCGACTGCGCCTTCAACAACGCCGGAATCGGAGGAGCGGGCAAGCTCACGCACGAGTACAGCGAAGAGGAATGGAACCGCGTGATCGCGATCAACCTGACCGGCGTGTGGCTCTGCATGAAGGCGGAGATTACCCAGATGCTCAAGCAGGGCGGCGGATCGATCGTCAACACTTCCTCGATTATGGGGCTGACGGGCGCGATCCGCGTGCCAGCGTACACCGCGGCCAAGCACGGCGTGGCCGGATTGACCAAAGCCGCGGCGCTCGAATATGGCCGGCACGGTATCCGGATAAATGCGGTCTGTCCCGCCCCGATCTACACTCCGATGCTGATGAGCGCCTTCGAGAAACGCCCGGATATCGAACAGAGGTATGCCAG
>JASHZA010000148.1 GCA_030042765.1 Candidatus Binataceae bacterium
AACACCGTCCACGTGTTCGAGCGCGAATGCTCCATTCAGCGGCGCAACCAGAAGGTGGTCGAGGAGTCGCCCTCGCCGTTCATAACGAGCGAGATGCGCGCCGAGATGGGCGCGGTCGCGGTCACGGCGGCACGCGCCGTGAACTATGCGGGTGCCGGCACGATCGAGTTCCTGGCTGACGCCGACCGCCATTTTTACTTTCTGGAAATGAACACGCGGATCCAGGTCGAGCATCCGGTGACCGAGCTGGTAACCGGGGTCGACCTGGTCAAGGCCCAGCTGCGAGTCGCCGCGGGCGAGCGGCTGCCGTTTGCTCAGAGCGACCTGGCGCAAAGGGGCTGGGCGCTCGAGTGCCGCGTCTACGCCGAGGATCCGGCGGCCGGATTCGTCCCGGCCCCGGGCAAGATCGAAACTATCAGATTTCCCGACGGTCCCGGCATTCGGGTCGATGCGGGCGTGTACGCGGGCGGGGAGGTTCCGATCTACTACGACCCAATGATTGCCAAGCTGGCGGCGTGGGGGCGCGACCGCAAGGAGGCGATCGCCCGGATGAGCCGCGCGCTCAACGAGTTCACGATCGCGGGCGAATTGACCACCAACCTCGACTTTCACCGCTGGCTGATGACTCATCCGCGATTCATCGCCGGCGATTTCGACACCGGCTTCATCGGCCAGGAGTACCATCCGGAGGCGGCGCGGGATGGAAGGGACGGGGCGCGTCTTGCGGCGATTCTGACCGCCGCCCTGGCTGCGCGGCGCGACACCAACCACAGGGGCGCGGCGGCACAACCTGCCGCGGGAAAGTCCGCGGGTTCGCCCTGGAAGACGCTCGGCCGCCTCGACATGCTGAGACGATAAGTAGCTGCGGCGGCGCACCGCGGTCATCAGAGGATCACAGGACGGATTCACAGGATGCCGACCAAATACGTGGCGACCCTGGAGGGCGTTGAGCACGAGCTCGAAGTCGAAGAGATTGCTACAAACGCGCTCAGAATAAAGTTCGGGCAGAACGCGTTCGATGTCGATGTGCGACGAGTTGGACGCACCTCGTTTTCGGTCCTGGTCGGCAACCGCTCCTTCGACCTCGACGTAATCGCCGACGGCGACGATCTGCTTGTGGCCTCGCGCGGTGGTTCGACCCGTGTCACGCTGATCGATACGGCCCGCCGTGGGCACGGCGCAGTCGCGCGTCCGCAAGCCGGTGGCAGGGCCGAGATGCGGGCGATGATGCCCGGACGGGTAGTCAACGTGCTGGTCAGCGTCGGCGACGAGGTCGAGCATCTTCAGGGCGTGCTGGTGGTCGAGGCTATGAAAATGGAGAACGAGATCAAATCGCCCAAGGCGGGGAAGGTAGCCGAGATCAAGGTGACGCCTGGCCAGACCGTGGAGAAGGGCGAACTGCTGGCCGTAATCGAATAACTGAGGCGAGTAATCATGGCCGACAACGAACGCACGATCGCCGGCGCGCGCAAGGAATGGGATGAGAAGCGGGTCGCGCCCACGCTCAAGCGAGGGCCCGAGCGCCGCGAACGTTTTGCCACCGGATCCGGAATCGAGGTCAAGCGCGAATACGACCCCGACGATCTCGAAGGCTTCGATTATCTCACCGATCTGGGCTTTCCGGGCGAGTTCCCTTTCACCCGCGGCGTGCAGCCCACCATGTACCGCGGGCGCCTGTGGACGATGCGCCAGTACGCCGGTTTCGGCGATGCCGAGGAATCCAATCGCCGATACCGCTACCTGTTTGCCAACGGACAGACCGGCCTTTCGGTGGCCTTCGACCTCCCGACGCAGATGGGGCGCGACGCCGACCATCCGCTCGCCCGTGGCGAAGTCGGACGCGTCGGCGTGGCCATCGGATCGCTCGCGGATATGGAAACGCTGCTGGCGGAGTTGCCGCTGGACCGGATTTCCACTTCGATGACGATCAACGCCACCGCGTCGATCCTGCTGGCGCTCTACCTGGTGGTGGCTGAGCGGCGCTCGATCGCCTGGAACAAGCTGACCGGCACGATCCAGAACGATCTGCTCAAGGAATATATTGCGCGTGGGACCTATATCTATCCGCCGCGCGAATCGATGCGCATAATCACCGACATCTTCGAGTTCGCGAGCCGCGAAGTTCCGAACTGGAACACGATTTCGATCTCCGGCTACCACATCCGCGAGGCTGGCTCGACCGCCGCGCAGGAACTCGCCTTCACCCTCGCCGACGGGATCGCATACGTCGAGGCCGCCGTAAAGGCGGGGCTTCGGGTCGATGACTTCGCAAGCCGGCTCTCGTTTTTCTTCAACGTCCACAACAATTTCTTCGAGGAGGTAGCCAAATTCCGCGCTGCTCGCCGCCTGTGGGCGCGGATCATGAAAGAGCGTTTCAAGGCCAAAGACGAACGCTCGATGATGATGCGGTTCCATGCCCAGACCGCAGGCTCGACCCTCACCGCGCAGCAGGTCGACAACAACGTGGTTCGAGTGACGTTGCAGGCGCTGGCGGCCGTGCTCGGCGGCGCCCAGTCGTTGCACACGAATTCCAGGGACGAGGCCCTCGCGCTGCCGACCGAAGGTTCCGCGCTGCTGGCGTTGCGCACCCAGCAGGTGATCGCATACGAGTCCGACGTAACCGATACCGTCGACCCCCTGGCCGGCTCCTACTATGTCGAAACGCTGACGCGCGAGATCGAGGGGAAGGCACTGGAGTTTATCGGCAAGATTGACGACTTCGGCGGCGCTGTCGCGGCGATCGAGCGCGGCTATATGCAGCGCGAAATCAACAACTCCGCGTTTCTTTACCAGCGCGAGATTGAAAAAAAGGACCGGATTATCGTAGGAGTCAACGACTTCACCTCCGATCACGATCACCCTGGCGATATTCTCAAGGTGAATCCGGCGACCGAAGAGAAGCAGCGTGCCCGGCTGGCCCGGATTCGGGCGGAACGCAACCAGGCCGCCGCGCAGCAGGCGCTCGCGCGAGTCGAGTCGAGCGCGCGCGACGGGAGCAACCTGATGCCGTCGATTATTGACGCAGTGCGAAACTTTGCGACTTTGGGTGAAATCGCCGACGCGATGCGCCGGGTGTTCGGTGAATACAAGCCGGCGAATCAGTTATAAAGGACCTTCGCCGCGCGCGGGTACTTTTTTCCAGCACCGCGGTCGTGGAAAATATGAAGATAGATCCGCGCAAGGTGCGTGGCGGGGCAGCGTCAAGCAGGAGACAAGGAATTAAATGGGGCCGTTTCCGAAGGGGGTTTTCCTCACCAAGGGCGTCGGCAAGCATCGGGAAAAGCTCAACTCTTTCGAGCTTTCGCTGCGATCCGCCCAAATTGCGGAGTTTAACCTGGTTCGCGTGAAATCGATTTTCCCGCCCAACTGCAAGTTGATCACGCCGCAGGAAGGCCTGCGCTATTTGTCGCCCGGCCAGATCGTTTTCGCCGTGATGAGCGACAATGCGACCGACGAACCCCATCGGCTGATCGCCGCCTCGGTCGGCGTTGCCATTCCCGCCAATCCGAGCCAGTACGGCTACCTGTCAGAGCATCACAGCTTCGGCGAGACTGAGCAGAAGTCCGGCGACTATGCCGAGGATCTGGCCGCGATGATGCTCGCCACGATCCTGGGGGTGGACTTCGATCCCAACGCCAGCTACGACGAGCGCAAAGACATCTGGCGGGTGTCCGACAAGATCGTAACGACCCGCAACGTCACGCAGTCGGCGATCGGCGACCGCGACGGCCTGTGGACCTCGGTGGTGGCGGCTGCCGTTTTCGTCGATTTGCCCAACGGCAAGTAGGTGCATCTGCCGTTTGAGCGGCGGCGCCGGCAGCGCTACGATCAAGCCATGGCTACAGAGATTCTTTACTGCTCTGCCTGAGGCTATCGGCCGCGCGCGGCCAGTCTGGCCGCGTCACTTAAATCCCGCTTTGGCGAGGATGCGCAAATCAAGGCGGGGAAAACCGGGCAGTTCGACGTCGTCGCCGACGGCAAACTGATTTTCTCCAAGGCCACAGCCGGACGCTTTCCGCTCGAGGGTGAGGTCGAGGATGCCTTCGCCAAGCTCGCAAAGGGAAAGTAAGGCCGAACTTACGACTGTTCCGGCGTCGTGAAGAGACGGTCGATTTCCGACGGCGCCAGCCGGATACCCACGTAAAACGGGCCGAATTCGGCGTAGCGCGCGCTCGATTCGTCGAAGCGCATCTCGTAGACCAGCTTCTTGAACACGATCGGATCGTCGGCAAAGAGATCGACGCCCCATTCCCAGTCGTCGAATCCGACCGATCCCGAAATAACCTGCGTCACCCGCCCCGCGTAGCGCCGCCCGATCATCCCGTGGTCGCGCATCAGGCGATGACGCTCTTCGATCGGCAACATATACCAGTTATCGGCGCCCTGGCGGCGTTTGTTCATCGGGTAGAAGCAGACGTAACGGCTCGCCGGAATTTTCGGAAAGAGCCGCGCGGCGAGCTTCTCGCGCTGGCCGGCGAGGTCGGCCTCAACCGCTTGTCGCCATTCCGGCGAATGCGGCTTCACCCCTTTACCCGCCAGCTCCGCATGGAGGTTCACGGTCGACTCGTAGAGCCCGATTTCGACCACGGACAGATATGAACTTGACGGCTCCAAGAATTCGCTCAGCGCAAGCTGGCTCACTTCGAGCTCGGCCGCAGCGATCTGATCGAGCCCGCGCCGGAAGTGAATCACGACAAGGTCGCCTTTGTGCCCTATCTGTGTAAAGAGCGCGCTCTCGCCGTCCTCGCGCCGCCCCATCGCCTCGAACGCCGCCGTGGCGCGCTCGATCGCCGCCGCACGCCGTGTTGTGGGCCGCGCGTTCCATTGCGGCCGGCGGATCCGAAAGAACTGATGCAGTACCGCGAAGCCCTCGAGCGTGTTGGGCGCGGCGGGCATTTCGGTACCCTTGTGCGAAGCGCGGTCGTCTTTCATCGCTGCGAATATCGTGTGCTCGATAAGACTCTATATTTTCCGAGACTCACGCGCCAAGCGTGATGTTGCCGGCCGTTTTCGTCGCCGAGCTGTGCCTTACGTCCGGTCTCGTGCACCGGCGCAGGCCGAAACGAAAGCCGCCGCAACCGCAGGATTCGACGCCCAGTGCGCATGGACGTATGAGGCGACAACGTTGCCCGTCCGATAGCCTTCGCCGAACGCTTTACCGCCCCAGCGTGGGACGACCGTGAAGAGCCGCTCGAATTCTGTTGGAGGCGGTGGTTCCAGCACTGAGTAACGGAATTGATGGCCGCGCCAGCGGGTTCCGGCCGGCCCCAGCATCGACTGCGCACGGGTCTCGATCTCGGCATAGCCGAGGGCCTGCAGGCGGTCGCGCATCACCGCCTGACCCGGAATCAATCCGGCCATCGGAAACGAACTCCCGTCAAGCGCGCGGATGCCCTCGGCGAGATACATCAGCCCGCCGCATTCGGCGTAGATCGGACCGCCGCGGCGGGCGAAGTCTCGCACCGCCGCTAGCATCGTCCGATTCGACGAAAGCGCCGGCGCGGCAATCTCGGGGTACCCGCCCCCGAAGTAAAGGCCGTCAACCTGCGGCAGCCCCGAATCATGCACCGGGCTGAAGCGCTGGATTTCGGCTCCCAGGGCCTCGAGCAGGCCCAGGTTATACTCGTAGTAGAAATGAAAAGCGTGATCGTAGGCAACTCCGATGCGGCATCGTGGCCTCGTTGGCTCTGACACCGAAACCTCCGCCTGGGCCGGCGGCAATGCGGGCGCTGCCCGCGCAATCGCCAATATCGTGTCCAAATCGAACCAGTCGGCCGCAATTCTTCCCCAGGCCGCGATCGATTCGTCTGGCACGTTGCTTTCGTTCGCGCTGAAAAGTCCAAGATAACGCTCCGGAAACGCCGGCGCCGAATTCTGCGGCAGTCCGCCCACCACCGGTATGTCGGCTGACGCGGCTCGCAGCAGGTCCAGATGACCACGGCCGCCCACGCGATTGCAAAGCAGGCCCGCGAGCCTGACCTCCCGATCGAAACCGGCGAAGCCGCTCGCAATTGCGCCGATGCTCCGTGCGATCCCCCCGGCATCGATCGTCAGCAGCACAGGAGCGGCCAGCCACTTGGCAAGTTCCGCCGTCGAGCCTTCTTCACTGGTCGGAGTCGCAGCGTCGTAAAGACCCATCATGCCTTCGATCACCGCAATATCGGCGCCGCGCGCCCCGCGCACGAGAGTCGCGATCGCTGCGTCCCGCCCCATCATCCAGCCGTCGAGGTTGTGCGAAGCGCGCCCGGCCGCGCGCGCATGATAGCTCGGATCGAGGTAGTCAGGACCGCATTTGAAAGGCGCGACCACGAGTCCGCGCGCACGCAACGCACCAATCAGCGCGACGGTCGCAGTGGTCTTGCCGGCGCCGCTGCCGCCGCCGGCAACCACGACGCGAGGAATCTGCGTGCTGGATGCCATCGCGCAACGCTCAGACGATCGCTCGAAGGCTCAGAAGAGATACCGCCGCACGTTGATGCTGATCAACAGGCCCATCGCAATCATCATCGCGATCAGTGACGATCCCCCGTAACTCACCAGCGGCAGCGTGATTCCCACCACCGGCAGCATCCCCGTCGCCATCCCGATATTGATTGCCACCTGCCAGAAGATGATTCCCGTCACTCCGATCGCCAGCATTGAACCGAACCGATCGCGCGCATGCCGCGCAATCCACGCCCCACGTGCGATCAGCCCCGCATAGAGCCCCAGCAGCAACATCGATCCGGCGAATCCGAATTCCTCGGCGAACACCGCGAAGATGAAATCCGTGGTCTGCTCCGGCAGGAAGTTGAGCCGCGCCTGCGTCCCCTTGAACAGCCCTTTCCCCCAATGGCCCCCCGATCCGATCGCGATCTCCGACTGGATTATGTGATAACCCGAACCCAGCGGATCCGATTGCGGATTGAGGAAGCTCACGAGCCGTTCCCGCTGATACGGCTTCAGGTAATGCCATCCGACCGGCGCGACCAGCACCGCCCCCAGCATCAGGACTATTAGCGTCCGCCGGTTAAGCCCCCCGACGAACACCAGCGTCGCCGTCAGCAGTATCAGGATGAGCGCCGTTCCCAGGTCCGGCTGCTTCAGCACCAGCGCCGCCGGCACTGCCAACAGAATCGCCGGAACGATCATCTGATGCGCCTTCCACCCGCCTCGCGGCGGTTCCTCGCGCATGTAGCGCACCATCACTAGTACCAGCGCGAGCTTGGCCACCTCCGACGGCTCGAGCTTGAGCACCCCCAGATTGATCCATCGCCGCGATCCGCCCGTGCTATGGCCCGCCACTGCCACCACCACCAGCAGCGCCACCGCGCCCGCGTAAATCAGGTACGCATACGAACCCAGCGCTCGATAGTCGAGCAGCGCCACCGCCGTCATCAGCGCCGTGCCCACTCCGATCCACAGCAGTTGCCGCACCACCAGCGGGTCGAGCCCGTGACGCGTCCCGCCCCACGTCCCGCTCAGCACGCTTACCAGCCCCACTGCCGCCAGCCCCAGCGACAGCGTGAACACCGTCCAGTCGAAGTGGTATACGATTCGCCGATCCAGCGCCGCCATATCACTCCGTCTGCGCGTCCGCCTGCTCGGTCGCCGGCCCGCTCGGCTTCTGCTGAATTGTCGGTGGCGGCCCGCCCTGCGGCGGATTCATCTCG
>JASHZA010000149.1 GCA_030042765.1 Candidatus Binataceae bacterium
AGTCAAGATGATAATGCTGACCGAAGCGGTCGCGCAGCGGAGAGCTTAGAAGACCCGAGCGGGTCGTCGCGCCGACCATGGTGAAGGGCTTGACCGCGAGCTTCATGGTCCGTGCGCCCGGCCCCTGGCCGACCACGATATTGAGCTCGAAGTCCTCCATCGCCGGATAGAGAATTTCTTCGACCACGTGGGATAGGCGATGAATCTCGTCAATGAAGAGGACATCGCCCTGGTCGAGGTCGCTGACGATTGCTGCGAGATCCCCTGCGCGCTCAATCGCGGGTCCCGAGGTTATGCGCAAATTGACGCCGAGCTCGCGCGCAATAATGTGGGCCAGCGAGGTCTTGCCGAGGCCGGGCGGGGCGGAGAATAGGACGTGATCGAGCGCTTCACCACGTATACGTGCCGCCTCGATCGACATCCCCAGCACTTGCTTGAGCCGTTCCTGGCCGACGAATTCAGCCAGGGCACGCGGGCGCAATGAGAAATCGAATTGGCGCTCTCCCTCGTGCGCGAGCGCATCCACCGCGCCCGTCCTCCGCTTCTCTGCGCGTGAGGGTTTCCTCGCTTCCTCTTGCGAGTTGGACTCAGACCGCGCTGGATCACTGTCGGCCATGGCAGCCTCTGATGTTATGCATTACCAGTAGTCGTGAAGGCGCTGCGGGGCAAATTCGGTAGCGGACGATTCTCCACAGCCTTGTACCAGCCGATATGATGGCTTGGACTGAAGGGGGGACACTCTACGGCGCGAGAACTCGCTTTGACGGCCCATCCACTTTGGCGCCTGCCCCCCGTGACATTAGAAGCACCGCGCGCGGCCCTCGCCGTGCGGGAGCAGACCGATTTTGAACGGAAACCGAAAGCAGATAAACAGGAGGGATGAAGCCACGGAGCGCCGCTGCACTCGCCCTTCTAAGCGTGAATATGGCGCGCGCGATCAATATCGACGAGTTCCGGCGGATGGCGATGTCTACGACGCGGCGAACGATTCCTTCGTTTTGTCTGGTGCTGACTGTTATGGGCATCGCGCTATTGGCTCCGGCGCTCGCCGACTCAGTACCTTTTTGGGGCGCAAAATCTTCCGTCTCTATCGACACGCCCATTAATCAGTTAAAGAAAGGTCAGTTTCTCTGGATAGGCGACGCCGTGAGCTCAGGTCCCATGGTCATGGTCGTCAGCATCACTGAGCAGAGAGCGTATGTCTATCGCAACGGGGTTCTGATCGGGGTTACTACCGTAAGCACCGGCCGCTCCGGTCACCCGACGCCTACCGGGGTCTTCACGGTCCTGCAAAAGCAAAAGGAGCATCGGTCAAACCTCTACCACAGCGCACCGATGCCATATATGGAGCGACTTACCTGGGGTGGCGTCGCGTTGCATGCCGGCGGACTGCCCGGTTATCGGGAATCGCACGGCTGCATTCACTTGCCTAGCGAGTTTGCACGGCTGCTCTTCGACATCTCGCCCAACGGCATGACTGTCGTGATTGGCTCTAAGGCAGTTGCGCCGGAGCGAGTCACGCATCCGGGGTATCTCGCACCGGTGACGTTCGTCGGCGGCCAGCCCATCCAGCCCGTGCCATTTGCGCCTACTGAAGATGAGCGTTGGAACCCCGAGTTGTCTCCCAGCGGGCCAGTCAGCATCGTCCTCAGTCAAGGTAGTCAACGCATTGTCGTCTATCGCAACGGGATAGAGATTGGTCGAGCCCGATTGACCGTCACTGGCGATACGCCGCTCGTCGATCACGTACTGGTGCTCACGGAGGGCCCGAGCAGCGTGCCCGACCCCTACGTTCCCGATCCGACCAAGTTCCGTTGGTTGAGAATCGGCGTGCCCGGGCATATGGGAGAGGCGGGTACCCAGGTAGATCCGACGCAGGTCGACAGAATCAAAATGCCTGCCGACTTCGCCGCGCACATCAATAGCATACTGCAGCCGGGAGCGACGTTATTCGTGACCAATGAATCCCTCCACCCGCAGACGACTAAACCCAGGGTTCAAGTCGTGGACGCCGATCCGCCCTAAAGGGCCTTCCACCACGCGCCGATGGACCGGGGTTTGCCTCGTATTGACATAGTGGTCTTACCCCAACCGGTATCCCATTCCTAACTTAGTGTCTGTGGCCATTTAATTCATTTTCAATCACAAGCTTTTCGGCCACCCTTCACCTGCTCTTGAGGGTGGCCGAAAAACTGTCCAATTTTTGATCCGAGGCCAGAGCGCGTTGCGGTGGGCTGGCCAGCTTTCGGTCGGCTGGCCAAGCGGTGCACGCGATGGCGAGCTCACCGGGTGTCTGGCGGCGAACTCCTCCGGAGTGAGGTTGCCGAGGCTCGAATGGGGACGTTTCTTCTATTAGTCGCGACCAACCTTGAAGGGATTCGGTCGATCGGGGGGAAGATGGTGCGCCCGCCGATAATGCAAGAAAGGCGGAATCGAAGCGTTCAAGCCATCAGCCGATTGAGTCCGTCGAACGCCGCGCTCTTATAGCACTGGGCCAGTGTGGGATAGTTGAAAACGGTGTCGACAAAATAATCTACGCGGCCCCCCAGAGCCAACACCGCTTGTCCGATATGAACGAGTTCCACGGCGTTTTCCCCGATGATATGCACGCCGAGTAGCGCCCGCGTCTCTCGATGAAAAAGCAGCTTTACGAACCCAATCGAATCCCCCACGATCTGGCCTCGCGGCAACTCGCGATACGACGCTTTTCCGGTCTCGTAGGGGATTTCTTGCTCGGTCAATTCTTCCTCAGTGCTTCCAACGAACGAGATCTCCGGAATCGTGTATATTCCGTATGGGAGCAACCCGCGCGATTGGTTCGCTGCGATCCCAAAAGCATGACAACTCGCCTGCCGCCCTTGCTCCATCGAAGTAGCTGCGAGACTGGGGAACCCGACGACGTCGCCCGCCGCATAGATATTCGCGACCTTGGTTCGAAAGAACTCATCCACGGGGATGCGGCCGCGCGAATCGACTTTCACCCCGGCCATCTCGAGCTCGAGTCCCGCCGTCGCCCCAGTTCTACCTACGCTGCACAAAACCTTGTCGCTTAGGATCTGCTTGCCACTTACCAGATTGGTTTTGACGCGGTGGCGATCACTATCCGAAACCAACTCGACGCGGCTAACCTCCTCCCCAAGCCTTAACAACACTCGCCTTTCCCGCAAGTGGTAATTCAACGCTTCGATAATCTCTGCGTCGACAAACGGCAGCAGCCGCGGACGTTTGTCCACTACTGTTACGCGCACCCCGAGCGCGGCAAAGATGCTCGCGTACTCGCATCCGATCACACCTGCCCCAATGACCGTCAAGGTCTGCGGCAAGTCGTGCATCTGTAGTATGTCGTCGCTGGAGTAAACGCATTCTCCGTCCATCGGCATATTTGGGTCGCGAGTGGCCTCGGTCCCGACCGCGATAACCACTTTGTCAACGGTCACGCGTCTGACCCCACGCCCTTCGCCGAAAGTAAGGTTCAGGCTGTGCGGGTCCATAAAAGACGCCGCCGCATGCACTAGCTCAACCCCATTGCGCAAAAGTTGATGGCGCATCACGTCGATTTCGTGGCGCACTACAGGATCGACCCGCAACAACAGGTCTTGCAGCGTAATCTTATCTTTTACCTTATACGATTCGCCGTATACCGCATGTTCCCGATATCCCGAAAGATAGAGCACAGCTTCCCGCATCGTTTTGCTGGGAATCGTGCCGACATTGACGCATATGCCTCCGACCAATGGTCGGCGCTCAACGAGCATTACACGCTTTCGCAGCTTGGCGGCTTGGATCGCGGCGTGATGGCCGGCGGGTCCCGAGCCGATCACGACCATGTCGAAATCAAAATCGGCCATTGGTCTCCTTCGCCTGCAAAAAACTGCGTTTCGTTGTTGGGATCAATTGCGCGATCTTACCAAGGTACAGTCCGACCCCCTATTGCCGCGATGTTAAGGAAGCATTTTATGCCCTGCGGATGATCAACTCGATGAGTCTTACTAGCCGAGCGTTCCTGACCGAAGATGCGATGGGCGCCATCGGCGCATAAGTCGCTGCGCTGGCGCGCGGCCCGAAGCTGCTGGATAGCTTAAAGCCCAACACCGGGCCGCGCTCAGCTATCGTTCATTTGATGAACAACATTTCTTGGTATGTCGCCAAAGGCCACAGATCGTCGGCCACGATTCCCTCCAGCGTGTCTGAAGTCTTGCGCACAGCCGCCATTGCGGGGAGTACGACTTTGCAAAGATGCTTCGCGTGATCTAGCTTAGCTTTGCCGCCGCCATGCTCCGCCAGCGAGGCCTCTATCTTTGCGATTCCGTCCTGCAGCTCCTTCACTAGAGCAGTGACCTTGTCGAGCGTGTCGGTATCGAAGATATAGCCGACGGCCTTGAGATGCGCACAAGTCTGCGCCAACTCGCCTTGGTAACGGATCGCCGCCGGAAAGATAATCGTCTTCGCCATCTCGATCATTGTCCGCGCTTCAAGTCCCACTGTCAGACAATACTGTTCGAGATACACCTCCATCCGGCTGTGCAACTCGCGCTGGCTGAGCACGCCATATTTGGAAAACAACTCGGTTACTTCAGGGCTGCCGAGCAGCGGCAAGGCTTCGACGCAGGACCGAAGAATCGGCAGATTGCGCTTTTCAGCTTCCTTGTGCCAAGCAGCCGAGTAATTGTCACCGTTGAAGACTATCTCACCATGCTCCGCCAGGATTTCTTCCAACAGACTTTGGATCGCGGACGGCAATCGCGAGAGGTCGCTTCCGACCGCCTTCTCCAGCTTGGTCGCCATGTAGTCCAGGGACTCGGCAATTATCGTATTCATCGCCACCAGCGCCCCAGCGATGGACTGGCTCGAGCCCACTGCGCGAAATTCGAAGCGATTGCCGGTGAATGCAAAAGGACTGGTACGATTCCGGTCGCCCGCATCCTTGGGCAATGCC
>JASHZA010000150.1 GCA_030042765.1 Candidatus Binataceae bacterium
CGCTTATCGCTGGAATCGCCGAATGCTTCAGTTGCGCGAGCGTGTCGGCCTCTCGCGCAAAGTAGTCATTCGCTTCGATCCGCTGCTGCGGATCGATGAAATGGTCGACCATCTCTTTGATCGCGCAGGGCCGGTTGGAAAGACGCTGGTCGCGTGCAAGATAGACCATCCCCATCCCGCCACCACCCAGCAGACGATCGATCTGGTAGCGCCTCTGCAGCACCGTACCGGGTTCGAGAGGACCCGGTACAGGTCCCGAAGTGGTTGAGGAGACCGGAGGATTCGGCGTGTTCGGCATTGGTGTCAGCCTGCAAAAATAACCACTACTGACACGTTGTCGGTTCCCCCTCCCGCATTTGCCGCCACCACCAGTTCCCGCGCCGCGTCGTTCGGATCGGAGTACTTGCGGAGAATCTCGCCGATCCGCGCGTCCTCGACATGCGCAGTGAGCCCGTCGCTGCACAACATCATGCGATCCCCGCGCTTGAGCCGGATTGCAATCGACTCAGCCCCCGCCGCGCCGCTCTGACGCGCGCCCAGAGACCGCGTGATGACGTTTTTGTGTTCGTGATGCCGTGCCTCTTCGGGTGTGATTTGCCCAATCTCGACCAGTCGCTGGACCAGCGAATGGTCCTTGGTGAGCTGGCGCAAACCTCCGCCGTTACATAGATACACCCGGCTATCCCCAACCCAGGCAACGGCTGCTTCCGGAGGCTGAATAAACGCACTGACCGCGGTCGATCCCATTCCGCGTGCTTCAGGATGATCGGCCACATATTCAAGAATCTTGCGATTGGCCTCCTCAAGCGCGTCCTGCAGCATCATACGCCCATCATTGACCGCGGCCGCTTTGAGTCCATTTTCAACATAATTACGGATCGCAGCTACGGCAATTGCGCTGGCTACCTCACCGGCTTCGGCTCCACCCATTCCATCGGCTACGACGTAGAGGAAATTTTGCGCCGGCTCGACCTGCGAGTCACGCCAGTACTCGAGGGTCATAACCGCGTCTTCGTTCAATTCGCGCACCATCCCGACGTCGCTGAGCGCCGCAGCGCGAATTTGGACCAGGCTCGAGAGCTCGACTAATTTCGCCTTTAGTGCGTCAACGCTGGGCCAGCGCGCCCCCGGGTCGAAAAGCAGCGCATGCCGGACGGCCTGCTCCAACGCAGGCGTCACAACATGCGGAGGATAGAAAAGGACCGGTCCCGCTTCCCCGCGCCAGGTCTCGGAATCAAGCCGCTCGCCCGTCAGGCAAGTGTAGAGCAGCGCGCCAATTGAAAAAACGTCGGCGCGCTTGTCCACTTTTTTCGCGCGGTAAATCTCCGGTGCCGTATAGCCATCGTTGAAAATCGGCTCAGCCTGCAACTCGTTATCGTTGCTTATATAGTCGAGACCCGTCAGCTTGATCCGACCGTCCGCGCTCAGCGCCACAGATTCGGGACAGATGTCATTGACGCGGAGCCCACGCCGATGCACGAAGCCGACCGCCTGGCACACCTGGATCGCGACGCTCATCGCCTCGCTCTCGCCCATCCGCAGCCCACCAGGGATGCGCGCAAGCGGGTTTAGCACTTCATCAGGGTAAACCAGGTAAACCCGTCCTCCATCCGCGAAGCCATCGAGCGCACGCTGAAACGCAGGATGATTCAGCGTGAGAGAAAGCCCCAGGACGCGCCCGAAAACCTCACCCAAATCATCCGCTGCCGGTTCCGCTTCCGGTGGCGTCTCGGCCGCCGGGGCATCCGCAGGAGACTGACCATTGGCCGCCAATGCTTCGTCCTGCGAATCCCCCGAGTCGGGGACTGCCTCGGTCAGAACCAACGTTGACTCGCTCTCGGCGATTGCGCCGGTTTCATCTTCGCCTTCCGTCGGTCCTGAGGATGCCGAAGTGCGGTCCGGCGTTGCGTTCTGTTGGCCGGCAGGAGGAATAGCCTTCAGTTTAAGGTCCGCCGTTTTCGCACGCGGCCCGCTCGGGTCCTCCTTATCTCGCGGCGCATCCGTCGCGAGCGCGCCGTTAGTGTCGGACGCTGGAGCTTGGTCGGTAGCAGGTGGTTGGGGACCTTGCCGTTCACGCAACTGCAAACGCTCGGGCACGCCATCGTTTACGCGTTCTGCACGGTAGCGGTTTTCGTCAGAGCTTCGCCTCAATAACTCAACGATTCGGACCCCGCCCTTGAGTTCGGTACCTGGATCAAGCGGCGGGAGCGCAGACTCGATCTGCCGCGCCGCGCTGTTCGATAACCCCTGGCCGCAGCGATCACAGAACTTCGCATCGTCGCTCGCCTGCTGGCCGCATTCCGGGCACGTCATCATCGCGCCTCAGCCTTTCCTGAACTCGAGTTTAGCGCCACCCAAAACTATCTCGTCGCGGTCCTTCAACTTATAAAGTTGGTCGCGTCCAAGTCGGCCGCGTCCCCCAATGTAGGTGCCGTTTAGACTACCAAGGTCGCGGATAAAGTAATCGGCGCCTTGTTTGATAATCTCGGCATGCCGCCGTGAGACACGATCCATACCGCGCGTGAGACCCACGAGGTTGACGTCAACACTATCGGCGGGATTCTCGACGCGTCCGATAACCGTCCGCCCACCACCGAGCGCAAAGCGCCTGCCGTCACTTGGAGCGACCAGCCAGGCCGCAGCTGCCGGCTGATGCGTCGCGGGGCCCGCCGCGTATCCGTTTTGCTGGGGCGAGGCGGCGGCAGATCGGTTTGCGCCGGATCGCTGATTTTCACCGAAACCCGCCGCACCCCGGTCCGTTACAGACCCGCCGAGTCTCTGAATCGGCGCCGACGGAGTTACCTTCGGAACTACCGCCGCCCGGACCGATGAAAGAGCCGCCGCAAGACGCGACGGTGCCGAAACCTTGCCCGATGCGCGCACACTTGCCGCGGGTGTTGCGGTCGAGAGGGAATCCAAAGATGACTTGCCCCTGAGCCCCAGGTCTTGCGTTTTTGCGGTCGAGGATGCCTTAACCGGTTGCGCCAGAACCTGGCCGAGGCTGCGTTGGGTACTCGCCCGCGCGAGCAATTCCCCGCCAGAAGCCGCAACTATCGCCGCCGATGCGGATTGACGTGGCGGCGGAGTCGGCGAATGCGCTCGCGGCAAAGGAGGACCGAGAAAAATCGTCGCCATTGTTGACATTCCGGAGGGCGACGGCCGTTGCGAAGTTCCGGCCAAAGTCGGCAATTCGATGCCCCCTGAATCGTCGGCCTCCGGCTTCGGAAGCAAGTCGAGCATCTC
>JASHZA010000151.1 GCA_030042765.1 Candidatus Binataceae bacterium
AGCACGGCGGCCGACTCCGCAGGCTCGAACAGCGGGACCTATCAAAAGCCGCTGGACCTGGGGACCTACCAGGGCGGGGTGACGTACGGGGTGGGCGGGCCCTGGCAGACCGGTGACCCGGCGGTGCAACTGGACGGTTCGACCGGTTATGTCTCGAGCGCCATTCAGTTTCTTAACCCGGCGCCGTACTCGGTGGAAGTGTGGTTCAAGACCCCTGTCGGCTACGGCGTGGGCGGCAAGCTGATCGGGTTTCAGCAGGCGCAGACGGGGCTGGGCTCGTCGGATTACGACCGCATGCTCTACATGACCAATGCGGGCAACGTGGTGTTCGGCAACAGCGGCACTACCACCTACGGCCTGGCCTCTCCGAACGTCTACAATGACGGCAACTGGCACTATGCGGCCGGAGTTTACGACGGCACCAACATCCATCTGTACGTCGATGGGTCGCAAGTGGCGTCGCACAGTGATTCGGCGCCGGCCAACTATAGCGGCTACTGGCGGATTGGATACGGGGACATGGCCTTTTGGCCGAATCCACCCACCAGCGCCTATTTCGGCGGCACTCTGGGAGAGGCCGCGGTCTACCCCTACGCGCTCACCGCCACCCAGATCTCTAACCACTACGCACAGTGAGGAAGTTGCGGCCCGCCTTATCGCTCGCGTTCCGGGCGCTGCCCGTCAGCCGCTCGGTCGTGAGGAAAGAACCCTGTCCGGTCCGATAGCTGCGAGAGCAGAGGAAGAGACGCTCAACGCTGCTTCGCTGAAGAAGTGTCGGAAAGGCGGGTGGTTTCCGGATCGCCGCTGGAATTGAATAGCGGCGCTGACCGGACCAAGGATTTTTGTTCTAAAGCGCACTACCGAACAGTTACTTTTCCCCATAACATCGTGAGCGAAGAATCTCAGGGGGCTGATACCTTGAGGAACTTATTCCTGCTAAATGGTGGGGCGAGCCAAGGCAACTGCGGCTGCGCTCCGATGGCGAATTCCGCATAATCTGCGAAGGCAATTATTTTGAGCCGATTTTGACTCGATTCAGCTATTCTAGGGTGATTCAATCTTATAGATTCTATATCGATATCTTATAATCTAACAGATTCTTTATTGCTCTCTATTAACGTCTATGGCATTATTGGATAGGTTCGGCCGGATTTAATTGCAGCCGCTATGAAGCGCTCGGCCGCGACCGGATTGGTCGTATGACCAAAACCTGGAGAGCGCCTGAATGAAAATTGACGACGTGATGCGTAGGGTCAGGCTCCTGCGCGAATACAGCACGGACCGTGGGGCCTCGGAGGCCGAGGCCCAGAATGCATCCCGTTTGGCGGATCTCCTGATGGAGCGTTATCGGCTTGGGCAAGGCGAGTTTCAGCCGCAGCCGAGACCGTTTCAACGTCCGGTGTGGGATTACTGGCGGTACATGTTGAGCGAATTCGGCATCGAGCTTCGCACCTTCGGCAGGCGCGCGAGCGCCGACGTGGGGCGGGGCGCAACGGCCATAATCAGGATCGAGAACAATCACTGGCACGTGCAAAAGCCGTCGGCGGAGGGCTGGGAGATAGTCGCTGAGGGGAAGGGTCTGGATTCGATGCGCTCATATCTGAGCAAGAACGCGCCCCGGGCCTACTCGCTGTTCAAAGGGAAGTAGACGGGGGCAACGGTCGGTCGACACCCGTGGTCGCGGCAATTGTTCGTGCGTGAGCGCGGCCGGAAAACCGCTTTTCGCGACAGCCGCGGCAAAACCAACAGCCGCAGTCACTGCGAAGGCACGAAATTGCGGCATCCTCTCGCGTCATTTCTTCGACTCCATAATCGGCGGAATTCATCTCTTCGGACCAAGTAACCAGCACCCACAACCGGTCCTCGAACCACACCCCCTCATTGGCGATAAAATATCCAAAAAGAAGCATCCATGTAGTACCTCGCGTTTGGCCGCGCATGGGCAGAAAAAGGCGATTGAATCTGGGCCCGTCGCTCCTAAAACGCAGGCCAACCTGTTGGCGCGGGAAGCGGTGACGGCGAACCACGAACTCCCTCGCGAGTTGAGGGCGAAACCGCCGGCCTTGCTTTTAACAACGCAGGGCCGCGCTCAAGGTTGACCGCGATGGCCTATCGGGCCTTTAATGCGGAGCATGGCCGGAATTGTTTCCTACGGATCATACATTCCCTATCGCCGACTCAAGCGGGCCGCGATCGCTGCCGTGCTCGGGACGCCGGCGGGCAAGGGCGAGAAGGCGATTGCCAGTTTCGACGAAGACAGCGTCTCGATGGCGGTGGAGGCGTTGCGCGACGCGCTCAAGGGCGCGCCGGGTATCGTGCCCAGCGCGCTGCTGTTCGCGACGACAACGCCGCCCTACGCGGAGAAGTTGAACGCGGCGACGGTAGGAGCTGCCGCACGGCTGCCGATCGAGATACGCGCCGCCGATGTGACCGGATCGGTTCGCGCCGGCCTGACCGGAATGCTGCAAGCGGTCGACGCCGCCAAAAGCAGCGGCGGTTGCGCGGCGCTGACGGTCGCCGACTGCCGGCTGGGAGCGCCCGAGGGACGGGTCGAGCAGCAGGGCGGCGACGGCGCGGCCGCATTTATCATGGGCAACGACAACGTGATCGCCGAGATCGAAGCGTCGGTCTCGCTGACGCGCGAATATCTCGACACCTG